>DUPL01000051.1 GCA_012838385.1 Clostridiaceae bacterium | reverse complement strand
TTGATTCTTGGATCGACACAAGCTGCATAAAACGACGTTGTCCCACCACCTGAATTGCCCATAATACCGAGTCTGTTTAGATCAACCTCCTCGAAATATTCAAGAGCATCTATTAGCCTTGAAACATCAAAGCACCTTTCACCTATAAGAGTTCTACCAAGCATTATTGCCTGCAGAGACATATGCAGGCAGTTGGTTCCACCATCCTGCTCAATTCCTTTTAACTCACCAAAACCTCTTTGTTCCATAATTACACAGGCATAACCACGTCTTACCGCCTGCAGAGCAAATGCCCTGTCGCCAACATCGCCCTCTACATCATTCGTGTATTTTACCCTTCCCAAAGATCTGTGCATTCCTGAAGAATGTCCTTGCAAACATATTACTGTTGGAAGTTTTACGCCCCTTTCTTTAGGAAGAATCAGATGAGCTGGCACAAAGAAGCCAGGTTCGCTCTCAACATGAAATCTAATTTCATCATAATCTTCATGATCAGTCTTCTCAAATTCAATAACTGGCTTAGGATTGGTAGTTTTTTGGGGCATCCCTAAAAGACCATAAAGTGTTTTTTTGATTTTCTCCTTCTGGGTATTAAAATCATTTAATTCATTAAAGGATAAGGGATAAACCCTATCCCTGGCAATAGCCATATGCAATTCCTGCGGTGTCATTTTTTCACTCCTTTTATTGTTTGAATATATAATTCAACCTACCATATGGCGCTGAATCACCATTTTAATTGGTATTTTTACCATCAACTCATTGTCTTCGATTTTGCAATCCAACAAACCCACTCTTGTCCACTTATTACCCACTACAATATTATCCACTGTTTTTACATAAAAGTAAATACTCTCGCTGTACTCTGCAACCTTAAGAGTTTCAAAATCATTTACTTCCATCCAGTATCTCCAAAAGTATATTCTCCACTCTCAAAATCTTCCCGTATACGTCTCATATTGAATTTCTTCTGCCCGATTTAACGAGCAGAAGAATAATGATAAATACAGAATAAAACGTTTTACAAAAGTCGGAAATACAACAATTTGCAAAAGCATGCTATTGTCCCAATAAATTGCCAACGTCTATAACAATTATATTCTTAAATCAAATCCTCAAAATCAATACCAATATATTCACTCAAAGTAATATTTTCTACCGTTTCAAAATATATGATTTCCAGTTCAGGTTCCACATACACGCTTATCATATTGAAAACCTCCTTATCTCCACCATGCTTTTACAGCCTCGTCCAAAGTATCAATATCCCCTTCAGTGACAATTCTTTCATAAACCATTGTCAATGATCTTTCCTGAACAGGAGTATAGAAATACACTATATCGCCACTTTCGGATACACACTCAAGATAAGCTCTTGCACATATCAAAGTGTCCTTGTTTGCTTCAGGAATATTGTAGATGTATGCCGATTTATACTCATCGTCATCTATAACAACATCTATAAGATAATCCTGAATGAGTAAACCAGGCACTCTGCCAGCATTTGAAACTTTCATTAAATTTTCATCTTCCAGCTTGTCTTTTAATGCGACCAATGCACCTGTGTTTTTTACAGTATAGCTTTTGCCATCATGTTCAAAGACAGTATCAATTTCCAATATATCAAAACAGAATCTAAGACCCTGCCTCATATCATCTAAATCAATATTGCCCTCCTTATCCCTATACGGAACCAAGGCTGTCCTAATTTGAGAACCGGAATAAACAGCAGCATTTTCAGAAGCAC
This sequence comes from Clostridiaceae bacterium, assembly GCA_012838385.1. GTDB lineage: Bacteria > Bacillota > Clostridia > UBA1212 > DUPL01 > DUPL01. Next base: position 24,695 of record DUPL01000051.1, on the reverse strand, counting down.
CTGCTGAAGTTTCATAATTCGTATCCAAGTAAACATTGTCTACATACATCTGCGTGCCACGCACGGCGAATGCAATGGTAGCATCCTCTTTTGCAGCAATACGTGCATCATTTATTGTACTGAGTACCGTACCAGAACTGTTTCTGACAACTGCCTTGGTATAAAAATCGCACTCCCTTTTCCTTCATATGTAATATACTCTATGTCAGACATTTCGATGGACAGCAATAATTCATTGTTCCAGTATATGTTCATTACATTACCATCGTCGGTTACATGAAGATTTGTAAAGTTAGTATTGCAGTTATTTCCTTTGCCTGTAAAGTAAAACCAGTTTCGGCTTTCACCCTCGTTAGAATATGAGTTTTGTGAGTTCTTTATATCTATTGATACGTAAGAATCGCGTATCGTGAACACCACACCAGCAAAACCTACAACATTTTCATCACCATACCTCTCATACTCAGGAACCCAGAGATTGGCATGTGTTGTTCTTAAATACACTGATGCAGGATTATGCCTCGTACCTTGGAAATCAGGATAGTAGCCACCACCCTTTAGGTCTGCTGAAAACTCATACTTGTTCAATCTGTGTTTCCATTTTAACAAACTGGAACCCAAGGTATAGAAATGAAGTTTGTACACCATGTTTGAGCTATCCCGTGGGTCCTCCACTATCCTGAGATCAAGCTCAGATAAAGAGTTGCCATGTGCACATTTCTCAGTCCAGTCGTTCCATAAATATTCGTATGTCAGATCAGAAAAATCTTCCGTATACTCAGGATATCTGAAATTTTCACTCAGGGATAGGTTGTCTATATACAATTCTGTACCTCTTGCAGCAAACGCAACCGTAGCATCATAATTGGCAGCTATTCTCGTATCGGTTACAGTTGATATTACTGAACCGGAGCCATTTCTTACTACAGCTCTTGTATAGAACCAGCCGCTACCTTTACCTTCGTATTCAACCAATTCCTTGTCATAGAGTTCTATGGCCAAAAGAAGTGAGTGATTCCAATATATTTTAACAAGATGCCCATCATCGGTAACACTGATATTTGTAAAATTAGCGTTGCAGTTATTACCAATATTTTTAAAATAAATCCAATTTCCTGTTCCTGGGTTGTTGTTAAGATCATAATGTGCGTTATCAGATTTCTTTATATCAACAGAAATCCATGAATCCCTTAACGTAATAACAATCCCAAACTGACCAACTCTTGATTCTAAGTCTGGCGACTCGCTCTGATACTCAGGTCTACCCAGATTATGTAGAGTTGTTCGCAAATATATGGATGCGGGATGTGCACGTTGTCCTTCAAATTTTGGATAACTACCACCGCCCTTTACATCCGCCGATAAATGGTAGGATGTAAGTGGTTTGTTCCATTTCAGCAATTGAGGACTATTTCTGCTCCACAACATCCTGTATACTTTGTTGCCGCTGTCTGCAGGATCGGTAACAATACGATCGTCCCAATCACCTTCGGAAGTGCCATAAGCACTTCTCTCCAACCAGTTCTCTGACAAATCCACTTCGCTGCCTTCAAAGTCCTCCGAAAAATACCGGTTGTTGGCTGCCACAAAGACATTTGAAGGTACAAGCGTCACCAAGGTAAAACAAAACAAAAGACTCAGCAGGATTGCTCTTCTCATATCGATCACCTCATAACAATATTTCGAAGTTTCGCTATACATACATAATTCTATTATATTTCCACATTCAATAAACGAACAACATAAATTCGCTCAAATATTTATTTATATATAATAAATTCGCTCTTAACACTGCACAAAAAGTCCTCTCAGAAAATCAATCCGAAAGGACTTTATTTGTGCATATACACTATCTAGAAATCTCTACCGGCCCTAGCAAACCCATCGGTGGCAGGGGAAGCATCCTTGAAAAGTTATCCCTTATCATATAGCCGGGATTGGTTGTAACCTCAATAACAATAGAATTCTCACCTGTTTCCCACGTGTTTGACACATCGAAAATATATGGGTGTGATATACATGTCCCACAGAACGTGTCGTTTACATACAACTGTGCTATTTCCCCAACAATACCCAGATTAAGAAACTTAACTTTAGCATCAGTTTCAATTTTACCTTCATAACGAATCACACCACAAAACCCACTCTTTTCAAATGCCAGATTTTTAAGTGCATCTGATTCCATCTTGCCGTAATACGTTTTACTGTTGTGTTCTATTAAATAAACATCAAAAGTGATATTTAATTTCTTGAAATCAAAGTCATATTGTTTGGTTGGTGCATTCTCAAACTCGTCACTGCATGCAAACAATAAAGTCGCATGCCCTTTTGGCAATACAAGCCTTATGCCATCCTTGTCAACCTGACATTTATATACCTTATTGTTCCAAATATCGTATTCATAGAAGTTCTCAAACCTGTTATTCTTAAAGAATACCTTTGTATCCACATCTTTTTCCATGGACAAGTTGAAAAAGAAGTAGGCATCACCATCATCTTCAGACAAGTGTAATACCCTTGTAAATGGATTCGTATCCTTTAGTTCCACATCGACAAATCCTTTTTCCCTAAAGAAAGCAGCAACCTTGTCTGTAGGAACAACTATGCAATTTTCAACAAGTTTTCTGGTGTGTTCACGAATTGCATTTAACTCTTCCTCACTTTCAAAGTTCTTTTCCGTCCTGTCTGGATAGTCTTCCGTGAATACTACGCTAAGGCCTTCACTGGAAAAAGAAGCGCAAATATCAAGGAGTCTCTTAGGGAGCACTTCACTGTAGGAAATGACAAGTGCATCAAACTTCTCTTCATTTACAATCAATTTTTTATCCTTTACAGTAGCATTCACCAAAGCATCAATAGACACTATATCAAAATCAATCTGCTCTTTTGCAAGATTCGTTGCCACGTCCTGGAACAGTCTGTACTTTCCGCCACACCATTCTCCTTCAGCATTATAGAATACTGCAGCGTTTGCAACATGCACACCTCCGTAAAGAACATGACTTGCCCTTTGCAAATACTCCATAAGCAGTCTGAACAATGGAAACTGAGGATTTCTTCCATTGGCGTAAAAATGCGGAGGGCAGTCAGGGTCATTGTCCTTTGCGGTAAAAGCATGGGGTACAAAATGATTGATGCCACCTGCAAGCATCAAATCAGTAAGATACTTCATCACCGGCAGCCCTTCAGCAAACCCGTATGCGCCGTAAAGCTCCACCATGGCTCTGTTCTTTTTCCTTGGATCCAGATGCGCACATGAAGCTCCCAGCTTTGGCAAAGTGTTGATAAAGAATTCAGGGTCGGCGACACCTCTTGAAGAGCTGCTTTTATTAAGCATGTCAGTTATTCCAGGCAATATCTGATGAAGAACCACATCGATGCCACTCATGTCCTGTCCATCCTGGGCTCTGAAAAAATGTCCTGCACCGTATCCAAGTCTCATGTGGGTGTTCATGTCTTCTATGACATGACCTATGTACAAAACGCCTCTTTCCCTGCACCAGTTACCAACCATTCTACTGAAGTTATCCCTGTAAAGATGGGAAACTGTCTCCATGTATGCATATCTTAATTGTGAAGTCTTTCCAGCAACCGTATACCACAAGCAAGGCAACAGAAGCTCTGCTTCGTCTGCAGAGAGGTTTGCCCTCTCCGCCAGCATTTCGATCATGTCATTTCGCCAGGGAAGTATCAGACTTGGTATTCCAAGGGTATCGTAATATGAACCTATATTATTTGCAAAACATGGTTCATCAGAAAAGAAGCCCCTGAAGGTATTCCCAAAATATTTGCCAAAACGCTCATAATGAGGCTCATAAATCTCCTTTATCATAACCTTGCAGGACTCTTCATCGCACATGTCTATGTAGTTTTTGAAATGCGCAGGCCCTCTCTGGGTTTTAATTACAAAGAAAACCCTCCAGACACCTTCCGGGACATCCCAGTAGACAAGCCCGTTTTGCACATTGTTAGTAAGCAGAACTCCGGTACTTCCGTCCACTTCCTCATCTTTGCCTGTTCTCCTATAAGCAGATACTGATATTAGTTCCTCTGTATTCTTATCATATCTGTCAGCAATAAATGCAGAACCGATTACAGGACCCGCCACATCCAAACACTCTATGCGGACGCACTTCCTTCTCAAATGAGGATATTTCTTTTCAATTGCGCCATTTGCATAACCTGAGGGAAAGTGTTTGTCATCAAGGAGCCAAACCCTCATGTCCCTATGCCTGGCTTGCTCAAGCATAAAAGCAAAATCCTCCCACCATTTGTCTCCGCAAAAATCTGCATAGGGGCGGCTTTCAAAACATATTTCCCTTATTCCGCTTTTGTAAACAGCATCAATTTCCTCAACCAATCTGTCGTGTTCTTCACCATGCAGCCACAAAAAAGGAAAGATGTAGCTTCTATCCTCTTTTGCATTCAAACAATCATGAATTCTCCTTACCATCGTCTCCTCCTACACCCTTTATTTAGTTAAACCTGACTCTTTTTTTATCTCCTTCATTTTCTTCAGATTTTTCTCACTTATGGTTCCAACTACTTCGAACTCATCCTTTATACTGGTTTTACCCTTTACCAAAAACCTTGCAATCCTTGCAACCCAAAACAAAGGAAGAAGCACCGGTACCTTGTTCAACACTGGATACATAATCTTCATGTTGTTATAAGGAATATCCTGTTTACAAGGTATTTAAACTTAAGCTTCTTTATGCTTTCTTCGCCAGACGCCTTTTTAATAGTGCTGGACAGTACTGAGTGATATCTTGTTCCAAATACACCGCTGGATAATATGTACAAGGAAAGCTCGTCGTCAACTCGCCCCTCCTCAAACCAGTTAAAAGACAATTGTTCATAGGTTGATACAAAATCCAATATTCCCATTTTTTCAAACTCTTTATCCAGATACCCCCTGTCCAGAATATCCTCATACCTTTTCAGGTAGATATATGTGTCCAAAACGGACCTTATGCCTGAACCGCCTTTTGAATAATGTTTGTACAAATGACCCATTTGGTAGATATAGAAGTCTTCAAGAGACTGCATGTATTCATATTGCTTGCCTTCTTTTTTAACGGCTTTTTCCCATGCATCCTTAAAATAATCATATATCTCCACAAGATCAGACATGAGTTTTTTGTGCATCTCCACATTCATAACAGGCTTCTTGTGATATACGTCATGATGCACTCCCTTTGACATGGGAGTATATCCAAGGCTTACCATTATCTTCTCAACTTCATTTGTCTTTTCCTCGTCTATCAGAATGTCCACATCTGCAGACAATCTCATATCTGGCCTTGGGTAAATATTCTTAAGAATAAAACCCTTAAGAGGCATATGTTTGATTCCTGACGACTCAAGTTTTTCAAGGATCATGTTTACCTCAATCTCCTGAATTGCCTCCTTTGCGCAGGTCATATCGTAACTTTTCCGCATTTTTAAAAGAATGTCTTCAGGTACACCGGAACCATCCTTTATTGCACGATAACATATGCCGGTAACATAATGAAGTTCGGCAAGCTTTAGAAGTTTTTCATAATTTACCTGTATGTTATCTACTTCAGCTTTTCTTTCTTCCAATACTGCGCGTATAAGTTCTACAATATATCTGCCTTCATTAATCAACCTTTTACAACTCTCCTGACAACAAACTTAAGCCTTTTAAAAAAACTTCTAAAAACAAGAGTATGCACATACAGTCTGTACTTAAAACTCTTTTTTGTAATTATTCTGTCCTCCCTGATGATATATGAGACAACTGCTATAATATCGTCCGGTCCAATACCATATTCCTTTACAAATTGGTTGTCACCGCATAGTATAAATCCTTTTTCTCTCTTCCCAATTATCCTGTGTAGTACAAAAGCCCCATTTTTTCTTTTGTACAGTACCACATCATGTTTTTCCGGCTTTTCCTTTTTCACAACAACCGAATCCCTACCCTGCCTTAACAGGGGCAGCATACTCGTCCCCTTAATTATAATCCTGAACTCCCCGCCTGAGGCAAGCACCTCATTCATGACAGGCTCAACTTTTATCATAGAAGCTTTTAATACACCCATTAGTCTTCCCCACTCATTGCTTCGTAGGCTGTTTTGGCAGCCTCAACATCCATATTGCAGTAAAGCCTGTACACCTTCGTTTTCCCAAGACATTTGTCAAGCAATTTTAGGAGCACATCCATCTTTTCCGCTTCTTTCGGCCTCAACGTCTGATTCAATATTGGAAAAACCGCCTCTTCTGTTCCAATCCGTGTTATACTGTTATCCTTTCCTCTTTCAAGTATGCATATTGCACCCAGCTTCACCATCACATTTTTATTCAATGCAGTCTTTCCTGAAAAAGGAGTTCCAAACACATAAAATTCGTCATCTATCAGTCTAATGGCAGGCTTGTCATCATTGATAATTATCGCTTGGTCTCCTAAATACTTTGTCCAAAGGGATGCATGCGTTGACTTTCCCGTTCCTGATGGAGCGGAAAACAAATATGCCTTGTTGTCTACGCAAACTGCGGAGGAATGCAGAAAAAAACCATTGAAATCAACAAGTTTGTTATAAAATACAAAACCTGCAAAGATATACTCCAACTCGTCATAGGTTAAGTGACTGTTTTTCTCATTAAGACTGTTTATCTTCTCTTCATCAAGATCAATAGATATATCAGGAGTCTGCGTAAACTCAACAAGATACGGCTCTGCCTGCATTTTCAGTCTTTCTCCCTTCGGCTCCATATTCACCAGTATGCCACTTATTCTATACGTCTTCATTCAATCCACCTATCATACCAAGAAAGTTTAGTTCTGGATACCTTTCCCTGAGTTTTTCTACCGAACGTATCGTTTGTGAGTATCTGTGGTTAAGATACAAAATACCAATACATACAGCGGCACCTAAAGCAGCTCCCACACCTCCATAGATATACGACCTGCTTTTGTACTGCGCTTCTGTTGCCTTTTCAAAAACACTGTAGTATCCCACATCAAGAAGGTCTTTTGTTTCTTTCAAGGAGAATTCCGAATAAAAGTTGCATAAAAGAATTGCATCTTCTAAATTGTCAGCTTCTGCTTTAAATTTGAGTATGAATGTATCAGGAATAAACTCCGCTTTAACTGCCTTTTGAAGCTCTTTGTATGTATATTCCTTGGAAAGTCCATCAGGAAGATTATTAACTGCTTTTTTATACATATACCTGTCGTTTACATAGTTCAAGTAGGAATTTGCAAGTTCATATGAAGCCAAAAGCTCATTGTATCCAAGACCTTTTTCGTCATTAAGCAGCACAACAGCCACATGCCCTGTAGCAGTTGCAACATAAACTCCCTTGTTGTCAAACAACAGGGATAAAGTATTAAGTAATATAAAACCAACTAGTGCAGAACCAATTACCAACACTGCATATTTGATAAAGGTCTTTCTATCCATCTACCATTAGCTCCTCTTGTCAACCAGGGCAGTACCTAATACAGGTACTCCAAGTCTTTGAAATCTCTCCTCATCCAAAAACCTATCAGACAAATATGTTTTTAGAAAAACATATAAAAATCCTAGCACAGCACCAATTGCCGCGCCTGCCAAAAGTGCCCTCAAACCTCTTGATACCTGGATTACTTCATTTGCTTCCTCGATTATCTCCACATGTAAACCCAGTGGTTTTGCCAGATTCTCATTCAAACTATCAGTAAATTCTTTGGATAACTGTATTGCCTTATTAGGATTTACATCTCTTGCATCAATTTTTATTAAAACTGTATGTTTTTTCCTTGTAACCTTGACTTTTTCCCTAACTTCATCAAAGCTCATATTCATCGAATCTGCAGTGGCAGCAATAACATCGTTGCTGGCAAAAACCCCAGCAAAAGTCTCAGCCATATAATGACTGACGGACAGTTGAGAGTAACTTGAAATAGTTTCTTGCGTTTTCACTGCTACTGTTGTTCTTGCCACATATTCCTTCGCTATAACTGTTTTCTGAACAACCCATGATATCAAAGAGAAAATGAAACTTGATAAAACAATAATAATGATGTGCCTTGTTTTAATTCTTTTCATCACTCAAAAAACCGTTATCCTTCAGTTTTGTTATGAATGAATCGATCCCCTGTCTGGCCGTCTGTTCGTCAACCTCGTATGCAGCAAGCATTTTATCCAGCAAGTCATCATACTCAATACCTTCAGACAGATGCTTCCACAAAAACGTTCCAGTAGAGTTCAGTCTTATCATACCATTGAAACGCTTTGATTCCTCACCCACTGCTACTACGACGCTTACACCATCTATTTCACGCAACATATATCCATCCTTAATCTTCAAAACTAAAAACCCCCTTAATATAGCCCTGTCCAGTTGTCGTCATCATAATCAGGCACATCTGTAGCTCCGGGAGTATCGGATTCGGTTGGTTGTGGCGTGCTGGTACTTTGTGACGGCGTGCTGGTACTTGTTTCAGGCGTACTTGTAGCACTGCCTGGTGTTTTTGTATTATCAAGCAGATCATTAAAATCAATTCCTTCATCAGTCGCTTCGGGAGTTGGTGTCGTTTTTACATCCTTTTTGTCATCCCCGCAGGAAACAAGCAAACTTATTGATAATACAATTATGAATAATGCTAAAAACTTTTTCATAGCTCCTCCTATATGCCCATCCTGTTCAAATTTATACACCTTTATTATAGGTTCCAAACCCATGCAAGTCAATAAAACAATTAACAAAAAACAATCAGAATGTAACAGAAATACAACAATTTATGCACCATGATCTTCTTTCAAGTCAATGTTTTCCAAGTTCTTGCATCTGTTTGCAATCTCAATTAATTCAAGCTCTGTCTCTATTTCCACAGAATATGGGTAGTATCTTGTATATCTATCAAACTTCTTTCTAATCTCTTGCGCTTTTTTTAGGTCCTTCTCCGCAAGCAGTGCATATGCATACTCGGTACGAATTACATTAGGAAATTTTCTCATAGCCTTCATAAGTTTCTTTTGCCTTGCATCAAGCATGTCGTCAACTACATTCTTACGGTTTTCATTAACCAGTTCACAATAAATTCTATCGCACACAAGAATACCTTTGTGAAGAGCCACAATTGAACTTTCAATATTCATGAAATGTGTCATAAGTTTGTCTGCCTCGTCAAACTTGTGATTATCCATCAGTCGGTTGCAGGCAAACACTCCGATAACCGCCATCATGCTGTTCTTCATCTCTTCATCGCTTGGAATCTCAAACCACTCATCCGGCATGTCTTTTAGCCTGACGCCATTGGCAAGCAATTCATTTATCTTCAGCTGCAGCCAAAAGGAGCGCCTGGATTCCTTGTTTTTTGTAAGGGTCAAGGCATTATATCCGTCATTGTCCATCATGCCCATGCGCATTGGTATACCGTTTAATAATGCAAGCACTATTCCACTAGAAGCAAGAAACATAAGAAAAAGTGAAAGTCTGGGCATATGTAGAACTTTAAAGTGAGAAAACAGAAACAAAAGACCGGTCAGAGTATTCAAGATGGACCCTCCCAAATTGTATAAAACAACAGGGAATTTCTCTTCTTTCATGTCAGGAGGCGCCATCAGGACCTGTCCGCCTGTTCCTGCTACAGAAAAATGTCTTAACTTAATCTTTCCAGATTCTTTTATCAGCATAAGACTCATTATGCGGAAAGATGAAAACTTGTAGCCAGTCATGAAAGCAAATATCAAATGACCCAGTTCATGTATTACAATTTGGATGAATATAGCAAAATACATCAGGATAATCATGACAAAAAATGACATTATTCTTCCAGTAAACGAAATTTCCAACTTTCCAATATATTTCCCAATAAGCCAACCAAAAAAAGCTCCAAGCGACAAAAAGAAGAAAACAGCTATGTATTGCTTAAAGTCTATTTTCTTATGCTCTTTCTCCATTTAATTCCTCCTGTTATTTCCGTACAATAAAAGACTGCCTCAAGAGAGACAGTCTTGAATTATCATCTTCCCAGCTCAATAATGTTTTGAATGAGCACTTTACACTTTCCACAATCCTCTCCGGTACCTGCGCCAGTCACTTCGCCAACCTTATCAACAGTATCGGCACCATTTTTCACAGCATTTACTACTTCAGCCAGAGATACATTTTTGCATCCGCAAACCGAACTTAAAATACCTTCAATTTCAGCCTTGCAGCCTTCGCATTCAGCGCAGATACCTGCCATCTCAACCAAATCCTCTACAGTTCTTGCACCTTTGGCCATCGCCATTCTGATTGAGATATAATCAATATTGTTTTTTGTACATATTGTTCTATTTTCTGCCATTTAAATTCTCCTTATATATTACTTTCATTTATTAATTATACCACAAACCAGCTGTAAAAACTCTTCGTGATATTTGAATTGAAATAGCGGTATACAAGGTATTGACAAAAAACATCATTCTACCACATATCTGAAATTAAATCTTGAATCAGGCGCTGCATCTCCCAAATCCATAAACTCCATCACGTTGCCAGTTGTAGTTGAATTGTCAGCCCATTTGAAGTCAAAAGATACCTTTTTTCCTTCAAAGCCAAGGATTTTCTTTGCTACCTTTAACATGAGGCATTTCTTATAAAGCTTGTACTCCGCCCTGCCAGCTTCTTCAAACTCCCAGCTGTTGTTTACAAACCTTTCCACGGATACGGTTTTTTCTTCCCTGTTTCTATTGATTATGAAGTCATAGCCTTCCCAACCTGTGTCATGATTCATGTCAATATCAATAAAAAGGTTCATAAAGTTGCTCTCATCTACAAAAACCAACGGATGGGCAGTGGTTACCAGGAAGTATATATACTCGTCATCTTGGGAAACCTTTGCATAATCTATATCGTTTCTTCCCGTATTGTTGATATACATATACGCTCCTCCCCAGGAAAGATGTCTTCTGAATACGGTATCATTAACAAAGTCCGTGTAAACAGGTCCGACATCATCCCACTCTGAAAGACCGCCATTCAGATCAATTGTCTTTTGACCGCTGGCAACAGGCATCTTGTTGATTCCCTTGAACTCTCGTATGTAATTCACCATTTGATAATAGTAGTTGTCACCAAAACCAACTCCATTCCGTATTTTCATAGGTTCTCCATCCCTTGAGAATTCAGGATTGAACTGGTCGACTAAATAGTAACCAGGGGTGCTTGTATGCCCAACAACAAGATCGTCCCTTCCAGGAAGCTTTATACACCCTGCATACCATTCATTCCATCCTGTAATCATTATTACCTTCGGATCCACTTTCATTGCGTTTCTAAACTGCTCTTCAAAACACAATCCATACTTGGCAGTACCCAAGGTAAAATCAAAGTCACCAAGTCCTGTTCCATAGTCTTTTTTACCCAAATAACTTCTGCCAGTGCTAGTGTGTGCATGGGTACCCATCTTTACGGAAATCTGCTCAATTTCTCCGTCAAAGCTTCTTCCAGGCGCCTGAGGCGACCAATCAAGCCAGTCCCAGTATCCTGCAAAGTTTTTATCTTCTTCATACCTTGATGCCTGCCATGCCCAGCATTTTCTAACTGTCAGTTTCGACAGACACTCGTGGAATCTGCCCGACTCAAAAAACTTAAGTATGTTTTTATCCCTACTTATAATCTCATAGAACTGTTCTCTTGTCTGTGGAGTTGTACCCGAAACCGTCCACCTGTCTCCTTTTGGGTCATCGTTGTTTCCAAGTATAAGGGGCTTGCCTTCCCATTTAAACAAAAGCTCGTCATACTCAGGCTTTGTGAATATGGTGTCCCACAATGTATACAAATCAACCACCAATATTGAAGGCATGTCTCCGCACATGGGGACTATCTGCGGTGTATTGCATCCCATTTTACGTATCTTGAGCCATGTATCAAGCAAAACCTTTGTAGCATCGGGATAAGTTCTATGATTTGAAAAATCAAGAAATATAAAATCCACTCCTGCTGCTTCCAGCATGAAGGCATGCTTGAAGTAGACCCATTCGTCATAGGATAGATAATATCCAAAGTACGGTTCAGCCCAGTGTCCTCCATGGGACTTTGGCAAAAACTCCTTAAGTGCTTCAAGGCCCTGTTCAAGATATATTTTCGTATGGTCTCGCGCTTTTTCTCCCATTGCATGCACATGGCACATGAAATAGAATAAACCAACGTACTTTTCCTTTCCGGGACCTCCGACGATACTGTAATCAGGAGTGACTCTCCCCAAATCATCGGTGGCAATCCATGTGGAGTAATCCATATTCCTGTTTTTAAACTCTTTAAAAGTCTGAATTACCTCATAATGCTCATACTCGATATTTGAAATTTCTTCATCCTTTGCAGCTATTTTTACAAAACCTGATATGGGTATGGATTCGTTTTTTACTTCCTCAAGCACCTTTTCGTCTTTCTCCAATACAGTAAGATTGTCCTTGTCTATCTTGACAACACAAATTACCATATCATCCACCATCAATGTTATATCAGACAGATTCTCCAGAAATACTATTTTTCTCTTTTTAGCCAACTCAATGTTGTGGTTAATTTCCACCGATAAACCAGAGGATTGGTTGTAAATTAGTATTTTGCCATCTTTTAATGTAAACCAAAGCCCAATCCCCTGCATTCTGGTTTCAAAAAGTTTCAACCCGACCTCTATCTCATCTTTCAACACCATGTCAAAAGAAAAACGGCTTCTATGAAGACCGTAATCATCCCCTATTGTGTACGCAGTCCTTATTTCGTTCTCAGATACACAAAATCCAGGCTCTTCACAACTATCCAAACTTGCCAGTTTGTAATATCGCTTCTTAATATCCAGCTCCATATACAATCATCCTTTCTCAAATCTTTCTCAATACCCTGAAAGAAAATGGCGCCATGATTATTCTTTCGCCTTTTTTGTATGTACTGCCGTCAATTACATCAACGCAGTCAAATATTGCAGTAATATAGCCTTCCATGTTTGTAACTTCCACGCATGCAAGATATTCATCCTCATCCGTCTCTGTATTCTTACGGATTTGAACAACCACATTGCCGGATGCGTCAAACGGATTGATTCCTTCTTCTTGCGCAATTGCTTTTATGAAACCTGCAAAACTTTCCGGAGCAGGCATGGAACCTAATAGAATTATCCTTCCCTTGCCTACCTTTGTTTCAGTAATCGCAGCATAGTCTTTCAAGTATCCTTCCCTGTATTTATACAATACCTTTGTACTTTCATCTGCCTCGTAGGCATCAAAAGAGTTTGCATTCTCCTTGAACTCAAGAACCTCTCCACTGTCCGATACGGCAGTATATTTCCTGCCTCCCGGAAGTGTAAATGCAAGCCTTGTACCAGTAACATCCTCCAGCATTCCAAAAGGCTTTGCCATATACTTGTTTGCCACATAGGTTCTAATATCAGTCATGGGACCTGCGATCCAGGTACCACCTTCCTTCACCCATTCAAGAATTCTTTTGTTTAGTTCCTTCCTTTCAATATGGGGTACAAAGGATGTAATTACAACCTTGTACTTTGACAAGTCCATACCTTCGCTTATCACGCTTGACCTTAATTGACTTTCCATCAGTGGTTTAAATACATCTCCTGTAAACGCATTGTAATAATCAAAACCGTTTACCATGGGCTGGAACATATACAAAGTCCAGGCATGGTGGGATATGTGCATTGCAATCTCGCTTCTTTTTGGGTATGTATTATTTATCATGTCCTCAAGTTTTCTTAAAGAGCTTGCAATATGCTTTACTTCATTTGCTATGTGCATGGGTCTGCCATGGGAATTTACAACGGAGCCGTGCATAAGTTCCTGCCCTGCAAAATGGTTTCTCCACAGCCAGTATAGGTTGGCGTTTGAGCCCAGGATAACGGGAAGCATGGTGTTTGCAATGCATAAATTCTCATCATTATGCCATGTGCATGCAACACCTCCTCCCCAGCAGGTGGCAGTCTCCGTAATCCAGAAAGGCTTGTCAAGTACATTGTACATGTAATCTGCCCACAGGGCGATGTCCCAAAGATTAGGAGTAAATCTGTAATAATTGAACTGGACAACATCAAGTTTCTCATTCATATCCTCATAATCAAGACCGAGAAACGGCATCATGTCGGTACCTACAGGCACATCTTCCGGCAGATATTCATGCAGTATGTCTGCCTGGAAATCACAATATTCCTTGTAGGACCTTGCCTGGAACAGCATCCATTCCGTAAGATAGGAAGGATGATGCCATACATTATTTCTAGGAATGGGTATCTGCTCCCATTCTGTATAATTCAGACTCCATACATACATTCCCCAAGTTCTGTTAAGGTTCTCCAAAGTTTCGTACTTTTCCTTCAGATATTCAAGAAACTTGCCATAACACACATTACAGCAGCAACCTCTGCCATCGTTCCCATTGTTATACAATTCATTATCTATCTGCCATCCAATTATGCTATCACAGTCTTTGAAGGCCTGTGCCATGTTTGTGACTATCTTTCTTGTATACTCTCTGTATACAGGATTATTCGGACATGCATGCCTTCTTGCACCATGCGTCTCCCTTACACCATGGGAGTTTACAATCATAACCTCGGGATGCTTTTGAGTAAGCCACGCAGGAGGCGTGCAGGTAGGCGTGCCCATAATTGTTGCAATTCCCTCCTTGTCAAGTTCCGATACAACATGGAGCATGAACGAAAAATCATACTTACCTTCTTTTGGCTCCATGTTGCTCCAGGCAAATTCACCAATTCTTGCAACATTCATGCCCATTTCCTTCATAAGTGCAATATCTTCCTTGATTTTCTCCTTTGGCCAGCTTTCAGGATAATATGCGCTGCCGTAAAAAGGGGGAGTGTATTTCATTTTAAAGACCTCTTTCACTTCATTTTGCGCTTATTTTATCACCTTTCGGTTTGCCATTCAATAAAAAGGGGAATATAATTAAAGGAAAAAGGCAGGTAAAGATGATTATAGATTTTCATGTACACATATTCCCTGACAAGATAGCAAAAAAGGCAATTGGCAATCTCGCAAGAATAAGTGGTTTGACACCTTTTACTGATGGAACTATTAAAGATACAATGGATAAATTGAAGGCATGCGGTGTGGACAAGGCAGTTTTTTTAAACATTGCAACAAAGCCGAGTCAGATGACCACAATAAATGACGAGGCGGCAAGACTGAATAGTATGTATGAAAACTTTACATCCTTTGGTTCGGTTCATCCTGACGGAGAAAACTGCCTTAATGAGCTTGAAAGAATCAAAAGCCTTGGTATAAGAGGCATTAAACTGCACCCGGACTATCAGGTTTTTTTTGCAAACGATAAAAAAGTGTACCCAGTATATGATTTATGCGGCCAGTTGGCCCTGCCTGTTGTTATGCATACCGGTTGGGACTGCTACAGTCCGAAGGTTGTCCATGCAACCCCTATAATGCTTAGAGAAATAGCTTTGGAGTTTCCGCATACAATGTTTGTATTTGCCCACATGGGAAGCTTAAAGTTCTGGGACGAAGTGGAAGATAATCTGACCGGACTTGAAAACGTATACTTTGACACATCCTTTTGTGTAAACGGAAAAATGGACAAGGAACAGGCAAGGAGAATTATTCTGAAGCATCCTGAAGAAAATACTCTCTTTGGCAGCGACTGCCCCTGGGAGGATGTTGATTTGTCTGTTTCTTTTGTTGATTCTTTAAACATATCAGATGATTTGAAGGAAAGAATTTATTACCTTAATGCAGTCAATATTTTGAAATCCGGCTGATTTTGTGTATAATTGTAATGTTGTTGATTTTTTGGAAGGAGGAATTTAATGTCGGATTTATTGCCTCAATACAGTGGCGTTGTTTCGTTATGGGCTCAAGATGTGGATATATTCAACAGGTGGAAACTATCATCCATGCTGAGTTATGCCCAGGATGTGGCAAACTCCCACTGTACGCTTTTAGGCTGTGGTTGGAATGAACTAATGGCAGACTACAGATGCTGCTATGTTTTGACAAGAATGCATCTTGAAATAGAAAAGTATGCACAAAGCTACGACAAGGTGAAAATAACAACCTGGCCTGACAACAAAAGAAGAATTCTTTTCACAAGATACTTTACCTTTGAACTGGAAAGTGGAGAACGCTTGGGTAGTGCTGTTTCCGAGTGGGTACTTATGAACGTGGATACAAGAAGCATTGTCAAGCCCGCAGATTGCGATATCAAGTATCCGGACACAAGCAAGATTAACGCTCCACTTAAAATGCCAAAAAAAATATTCATAAATGATGATGCAGGCATTTCTTTTTCAAAAAGACCTGTTTACAGTGATTTTGACTACAATGGTCATGTAAACAATGCAAAATATATTGAATGGGTGTGCGACCTTTTCCCGCCGGAGCATTACAAGGATAACCCCATTAAGACAATTGACATAAGGTATGTGCAGGAAATTCGCACAAACGATGAAGTTACACTCAACCTAATTAAAAAAGAAGATGAATCCGCATTTTTTGTAAAAGGCACGGATTCATCAGAAAAATCGTTCTTTGAATGTTACGGTCAATGGCAGCACTAAGGTGTTGCCACCTTGACCTGATCATGAAGGTTTAAGGCTTCTACTGCTTTTTCCCTTAGCTTGTATTTCTGAATCTTACCACTTGCGGTCATTGGGAAGGAATCCATCAGCCAGACGTACTTGGGAACTTTGTGTCTTGCCATGTTTTCCCTTACATATTCCTTTATCTCAGCCTCATCAATTTCCATACCCTCTTTTGGTATGATGCAGGCACATATCTCTTCGCCGTATACCTTGTCTGGCACTCCGATTACCTGTACATCCCTTACCTTCGGATAAGTGTATAAAAACTCTTCAATTTCCTTCGGATAAATGTTTTCTCCGCCTCGGATTATCATATCCTTGCATCTTCCTGTAATCATGAAGTAGCCTTCATCATCCATAACTCCGATATCACCAGAATAATACCAACCGTTTTCATCAACTACCTGTGCGGTGGCTTCAGGCATTTTGTAGTAACCTTTCATTACTGAGTATCCTCTTACCGCAATTTCTCCAGGGGTGTTTGGGGGAAGATCCTTTCTTGTCTCAGGATCCACTATTTTAACTTCAACAAAAGGCATGGCACGACCAACAGTCCTGACCCTCTTGTCTATGCTGTCATCCATTTTCGTCATTGTGCACACAGGAGATGTTTCAGTCATTCCATAAGGTATGCAGATTTCCTTCATGTTCATTTCTGCAATGACCCTCTCCATAACCCTTACAGGGCATTGTGCTCCGGACATAAGGCCAGTTCTCAATGTGCTGTAATCGTATTTGTTAAAATCAGGATGCTCAAGTATTGCAATATACATGGTAGGCACACCGTATGTTGCAGTACACTTTTCTGCCTGTATTGTTTCCATGACTCTAACGGGGTTGTACCTTTCCACACCCACAATGGTTGCTCCATGGGTAATAATTGCCATGATTCCCAGCACGCAGCCAAAGCAGTGGAAAAACGGAACAGGCAGACACACCCTGTCCTTGTGGGTAAAATTCTGATTGTCACCTATATGTTTTCCATTATTCAGGATGTTGTAGTGGGTGAGCATGACTCCTTTTGGAAATCCGGTCGTACCCGATGTATACTGCATATTTACAACATCATGAGGATTTATTGTTTCCTGCACTTTCTTCATTTCCTCATGAGGTACCTCCTTTGCAAGTTCATACAAATCGGTCCAATGGAACATTCCTTTTGGAGTGTCTTCCTTTTCGTCTATGTAAATAATTCTCTTCAGTTTAGGCAGTTCATCGCATACAAGCTCGCCAGGTTTTGAATCCTTGAGAGTTGGGCATAGCTCGTTGATTATATCTGCATAGCATGAGTCTTTGAGTCCATGCATCATTATGAGCGTATCAGCATCCGATTGTCTTAATAAGTACTCCGCTTCATAAATCTTGTAGTTCGTATTTACAGTTATCAAAGTAGCACCAATTTTTGCAGTCGCAAACATTGCGACAACCCATTCCGGGTAGTTGGTTGCCCAGATGGCTACATGACTGCCCTTTCCTACACCGATGGCCATAAGACCACGTGCTACCAGATCTACTTCCTCATTAAACTCTTTGTACGTCTTTCTGTAGGGTCTGTCGTGGTAGACAAGCGCCTCCACGTCAGGATAGATGGTGGCTACCCTGTCCAGCAAATCCCCCAATGTCATTTCAATCAATTGGTCTTCTCTTTCAAAAATCTTTTCCACACTACCAAACTCCTTCGTATTTTTTCATGATGAAGGCTATAAAAAAAGCCTTCATCCCTTTGTGCAAAAGAGACGAAGACGTATTTCTCCGCGGTACCACTCTTATTAGCAAACAACCATTGTTGCCTGCTCCCTTTAATGCAGTTAACGCCTGCTGACGCCTAAGATTACTTTTTTTCACCTTAGATACTCCGAAACGAGTTCGCTGTATTAATACTGCTCCGTCCCACCAACCCGAAGCTCTCTTGGAGTCATCTTACAGCTACTACTTTTCTTCATAGTATTTGGCTATATTTTTGCAGTTAATTATAGCGAATGTGATATCACTTGTCAATATCCTTGACAAAAAGTGTTGAAATGTCATTAAAGATTTGATATCATGCTAGAGCGTGCTTTATCACGTTAACTTAATAAAATATGGATGGTGTGCAAATGAGTGACAGAATACAAATACTGATTGCCATGAGCTCATACATGGCAGTAATTATCGGGATAGGCATTTACTTTGCCAAAAGGGCGAATAAAAATCCTGAGAACTATTTTATTGGCGGCCGATCCTTGGGTCCATGGGTGTCTGCTTTGAGTGCGGAAGCTTCCGACATGAGCGGATGGCTTCTAATGGGATTACCAGGTGTCGCATACTGGATCGGCGTATCCGAAGCCGCATGGACAGCCATTGGTCTTGCTCTAGGTACATATTTAAACTGGCTTATAGTCGCAAAAAGACTAAGAAACTATTCCCATGTGGCAAACGATTCATTTACAATACCGGGTTTTTTCAGCAACAGATTCAGAGAAAAGAAAAAAGCAATACTGACAATTTCAGCATTGTTTATCCTTATCTTCTTCACAGTCTATGTGGGCAGCTGCTTTGTAACCTGTGGAAAACTTTTCTCCAATCTATTCGGCATGCCCTACATCAGCATGGTTATACTGGGTGCTGTTTTTGTTCTGGGCTACACGTTCCTCGGTGGATTCCTTGCTGAAAGCGTATCCGACTTGCTGCAGGCAATAGTAATGATTTTTGCCCTTGTTACAGTTTTTATACTGGGTTCCTATGCAGCAGGCGGAATTTCCAACATATTTGAAAATGTAAAGAATATTCCCGGTTTCCTCGATTTCTTCTTTTCAGCTTCACCGACGGTTGAAAATGGTGTGCAGGTTGTAAAGGACAGTGCTCCAGTCTTTGGTGAAGCTCAAAGATTCGGCTGGATTACAATTGTTTCAACCATGGCATGGGGTCTTGGATACTTTGGAGTTCCTCAGGTTCTTCTTAGATTTATGGCTATAAGGGATCCGCAAGAACTTAAGAAATCCAGAAGAATTGCAACCGTATGGGTGTTAATATCACTCACTGCGGCTGTATTTATTGGTCTTGTAGGTAGAAACATATACCCAACTGCTTTTTTATCAGCAAATGAAGCTGAGAGTATATTTATCTTAATTTCACAAAAACTTCTGCCACCACTTGCTGCAGGTATTGTTATGGCAGGTATTCTTGCCGCAACAATAAGTTCGTCCGACTCATACCTGCTCATAGCTGCATCTGCTGTTGCAAAAAATATTTATCAGGGTACAATAAAGAAGGATGCTGATGACAAGAAAGTGCTCTTTGCAACAAGGATTACACTCGTTATAATTACAATAATTGGTGTACTCATTGCATTGGATGAAGAAAGCATAATCTTTGAAATTGTATCCTTTGCCTGGGCTGGTTTTGGAGCAACCTTTGGTCCGCTTCTATTGTTCTCACTTTTCTACAAGAGAACAACATACCACGGCGCAATTGCAGGAATGCTTTCAGGCGGACTTTCAGTCTTCACCTGGAAGCTTGGCATAAGTAAACTTGGCGGAGTCTTTGCTGTTTATGAACTCCTCCCATCATTTATAATTTCCTGCATTTTCATATTCGTGGTATCTCAGTTTACAGAAAAGCCTGGGGAAGAGATACTGGATGATTTCGAAAAAGCAAAGGAGCTGTCAAAAGCTTAAAATATTGAAATAGGGATGTTGTATGGAATACAAAAAAATATCTTTTGAAGATATTAAGAACAACAATGAGGTAAAGACGTATATAAAATATGCGGACAAGGTCATGGAAGCCATGGGCTACACGGAGCATTCCTTTGCCCATGTGACCAAGACCGCAGTGAATGCAGCTGAAATGTTAGCCCGTCTTGGATACGACGACAGAACTGTGGAACTTGCAAGAATTGCAGGATATATGCATGATATTGGCAATGTAGTCAACAGACATAATCATGCCCACAGCGGTGCATTGATGGCCTTTAGAATTCTAGGTGAAATTGGCATGGACCCGGAAGAGGCTTCTGTCATTGTTTCCGCAATCGGCAACCATGACGAAGACTCCGCCACACCGGTGAATGCAGTTGCAGCTGCTCTTATTCTCGCAGACAAAAGCGATGTTAGAAGAACAAGGGTTAGAGCAAGGGAAAACACTGTGGACTTTGACATTCACGACAGAGTTAACCACGCAGTTTATGAATCCGACCTGATTTTGGATACAAATGAAAAGACCGTAACACTGACGCTTAATATTGATACGTCCCAGTGCTCGGTCATGGAATACTTTGAGATATTTATAAACAGAATGCTTTTATGCCGAAGAGCGGCAGAGTATCTCGGTCTTGAATTCAAACTTGTAATTAACGGAGCGGTACTTCTATAACGAAAGAAGTGCCCTCTTTCTTTCTATTCCGATTTCTTTCCTTGAAATGTAATCTTCCACACTTTTCATGTTGAAAGCTCTTTCAATACGCCCATTGTCATATACAACCTTGGTAACCGCACCAGCTCCTACCGCCATTATGGTTTGATCTTCTTCCATGATGTGTATGTTGTATGGGCTTTCGCATCCCTGTTTGCAGTATGCCACATTCTCATGGTTGCCCAAGATATTCTTCTGCCTGTACATGTAATATGGACGCATGTTCAACCTGGATGCAAAGTTTTCGGCTTTATCTACCATCGTGTCAACAATTTCCGCATTAAGAAGTTTTTGCTTTTCAATATCTTCCTTAAGATTTGCTGCCTTTTTTATGCTGAGGGTGTGCACCGTCAGACTGTCCGGATCAAGCTTCTCTATTTCCTCCAGTGTGTTTTCAAACATTTCAAGAGTTTCATCCGGAAGCCCTGCAATTATATCCATATTAATGTTCTCGAACCCTGTTTCGCGTGCAAAATGAAAAGCTTCAATTATCTGTTCTTTTGTATGCATCCTGCCAATAAGTTTCAAGGTTTTGTTGTTCATGGTCTGAGGATTAATACTTATTCTGTTTACTCCGTGCTTCCTGGCTATTCTCAGTTTTTCAAGTGTAATTGAGTCGGGCCTGCCCGCCTCAAGGGAGAACTCTGAAACGCAGCTGAGTTCCAAATTGTCAGTCAACATTGAAAGGTATCTTTCAAACTGTTCCTCGTTCAACGAAGTAGGAGTCCCTCCTCCAAGATAAAGAGTGCGTATAACGAGATTTTTCTCTTTTATAAGTTGTGCGGTTCCCTTTATTTCCTCTTCCAGAACATCAAGGTACTTGTCAACAACCTTTTTGTATCTGCCTATTGGATTTGAAGTAAAAGAGCAGTACAGGCATCTTGTGGGACAGAAGGGAATGCCTGAATAAAAACCAATATAGTTATTGCTTCTTTTCTGCTCCTCAAGAAACCTTTTTTGCACATTCGCTGTATTTATAATCAGTTCTATCTTGTCATCCCGAATCAGGTAGAACTCTTTAAAGTGTTTTCTAATATCTTCAGTTGTATGGTTTCTTTCATATAGGGTGTTTGCAACCTTTACTGGCCTTATGCCCGTCATGCAGCCCCATGGGGATTCGTAACCAAGTACTTTGGACAAAAAGACATATACGTCTCTTTTTGACTGTTTTTTATCAGTGTCATCTATACAAAGCACTCCGTCTTGTCCATCGTTTACCATGATTCTCAAGGATTCACTGTTGCGTATAAAGACGAAATCATTCTTTACTCCAAAGAAAATCTGAATGGCTTCAAAAATATGATAAGGTAAATTGTCATTTTGATGCTCAACAGTAATTCTCAACTTAATCCTCCAATGTATGGATTGAACTTCCTTTCATCCCCTATTGTGCTGAAAGTTCCGTGTCCTGGTAAAACAATCAAGGAAGGATCCATTTCCGCAAGTTTCAGAAGGGACTTTGCCATCTTTTCATCGTTTCCATCCCCCAGGTCAGTTCTTCCTATGCTTCTGTAGAACAAGGTGTCTCCGGTAAAGAGAAGCTTTCCAGCCTGTATGCAAATACCCCCTTCGGTATGTCCAGGGGTGTGTATTATCTTAAGCTCCTCTTTTCCGAGGTTTAGAATATCTCCATCTGTTACAGTCTCATCCGCCTTTTCAAAGGTTTTTGCTGAACCAAACAAAAGAGAACCGTTTTTATAAGGGTTTGACAGATTCTCGTTTTCAATTTTATGGCAGACAGCAACGCTCTCGGGAAACATGTTTTTAAGTTCCTCAAGATAGAAAATATGGTCGTAATGACTGTGGGTAAGAATAATATACTTCACAGTCAATTCGTATTTTTCAACTTCTTTTGCTATTTTATTTGCATCATTGCCTGGATCTATAACGGCACAAGTTTTGGTTTCATCCCACACAATATATGTGTTTGATGAAAGAACACCATTTCCAAGTCTTCTATACGTAAAAGGGCCTTCTACTCTTGTCATTGTTACCTCCGCTAGAATTCTTTCTTGCTGTCCACAAGCAATGTGACGGGTCCGTCATTGTGTATTTCAACCTGCATGTTTGCCTGGAAGATGCCTGTCTCCACATGAATTCCTTTGTCTTTACACAAATTCACAAAGTACTCATGCAGGTAATTTGCTCTTTGAGGCTCTTCCGCTCTTGTATACGACGGTCTTTTGCCTTTTCTACAGTCTCCATACAGTGTAAACTGTGAGATAATGAGCATTCCCACTTCAATATTCTTGTCCATTAAATCAAGAAGGGAAAGATTCATCTTCCCTTCTCCATCGTCAAATATTCTTAAACCTGTTATCTTGTTGGCCATGTATTCACAATCAGCTTCCGTATCACCTTCGCCGACACCTACCAGCACGTTCAGCCCCTTTCCTATCTTGCCAACTACTTCTCCGTCAACTGAAACGCTGGAGGTTGTGACCCTCTGTACTACCGCTCTCAATTACTTCACCGTCCTGCTTACACTTAATACATTTTCCACGCTCTTAAGCCTCTTTATGAGCTTTTCAAGCTCGTTCCTGTCTGATATTTCAATCATTATATCAATAACGTCGTAATTATCCTTGGTGGCTCTTGCATTTATCGCCTTCATATTCAGCTGGGCTTCCGCAATGATGTTGGCAATTTCAAGGAGCAGTTTACTCCTGTCAACCGCTGTAATTTCAATCTCTGCCACATAGCTGTTCTTGCCCTTGTCAGCCCACCTGACATCTATCAGTCTGCTTTCCATCTCGGCAAGTGTTGCAACATTCGGGCAGTCGGATCTGTGTACGCTGACTCCCCTGCCCCTTGTTACGTATCCTACTATGGAGTCACCAGGCACAGGGTTGCAGCATCTTGCAAGTCTTACCAAACAGTTTTCTATACCCTTGACTATTATGCCGTTTTCGGAATACCTTATTGGCTCATCCTTCTTGGTTTCCTTCTTTGCCTCCTGCTTTGCAAGCTCTTCCTTGTCAGTTACAGTCTTCAGGTATTCATCCCTGAGTCTTGTTACAACCTTCTGGGCACTCATTTCACCAAACCCAATAACATTGTACAAGTCATCAAGGGTGTTCAGATTGTATCTTTTCAACAGTGCTTCAAGCCAGTCAGCTTTAAAGAGCTGGGCATGGGTATAACCCTGTTTTTTAAGCTCTTTTTCAATCATTGTCTTGCCGCGCTCAATATTCTCTTCTCTTCTTTCCTTCTTGAACCATTGTCGAATCTTGCTTTTTGCTTCCGAACTTTTTACTATGTTCAGCCAATCCCTTGACGGACCATGGTTTGGGTCCTTGGTTGTTATTATCTCAACAATCTCACCGGTTTTGAGCTTGTATGTCAATGGCTTTATTTCACTGTTGACTTTTGCGCCAATCATCCTGTTTCCAATTGCACTGTGAATGGCATAGGCAAAGTCTATGGGTGTGGAACCCGCCGGCAAACTTATTACATCACCTTTTGGCGTAAACACATAAACCTCGTCTGTGAATAGGTCCATCTTGAAGGTTTCCACAAAATCACTGGGATCCCTTGTATCGTTCTGCAGATTAAGAAGGTTTCTTATCCACTCGATCTTGTTCTCAAACTCGGGATCGCTTTTTCCGCCCTTGTACTTCCAGTGGGCTGCAATTCCAATCTCCGCCACCTTGTGCATCTCCCAAGTCCTTATCTGAGCCTCAAAAGGAAGCCCGTCAGGACCAATGAGGGTTGTATGCAGTGACTGATACATGTTGGGTTT
>DUPL01000050.1 GCA_012838385.1 Clostridiaceae bacterium | reverse complement strand
GTGCATGACACTTTTTGTTATTACCCCATACAACGTATAAGAGGTTAAACCTCCCTGTTGTATATTGGCGCAATATGTTTTTTACCGGACAAAACCACCGTAAAGACACCAACAAGATTGATTGCCGAAGCGATTATGATTACTGTCCTGAAGGGTAGTATGTCCGCTGCTGCACCTGCTGCCAGCTGTCCGATTATTGTGCCAAAGGTGCACAGCATCTGGAAGCTGCTGTTGAATCGGGCACGATGGGAGTTTGGCACATAGCTCTGGGTTGCAGATATCCTTATGTTATATGATGTAACTGAAATGGCACCGTTAATAAATGAAAGCAGCAGCATGAATACAAATGGCAGGAACAGATAGGAGCCTTCTATCAGTGAAATTGATATGTATACGCAGAACGCTATTGCAAATTTGCGATGTGCAGGGTATTTAAAGATATAGTGAATAAGACCTCCTGACAGTCGACCTATTACACCAGCTCCCATAACAAAGGTATAGAGTATTTCCCCCAGATCCGCACGGCTTTTAAAGAAAGGTAGTATAAGGGTTCCGCTTCCTGCAAAAGCAATGGAGTTAATGAAGAAATATATAGTTATGAAAAGGAGTCCCTTTTCAGAAACAATATATGATATGCCTTCCTTGAAGGTCTGATTAAAGCCCTTTATGCCCTTGGGTAAAACAGATGCCTCCTTTATATGTGTCTCATCTACATCAATTCTGGTTTCAAATGTTGCAGCTATGAAGAAGGTGATGGCGTTGAACAGGAACAAAGGCTCAAGTCCGTACACTCTGTTGAAAAAAGCAGCAACGGGAACCATGATGGTGGCAAGAGGGTAAATCATGCTGGATATGGAATATGCTTTTCTGTAGTTTCCCTCAGATATTAATGTGGGATAAAGACTGTCGTAGGCCACCTGGTATATACTGTCTATCGAACCTATTATAATTGACAGTATGAGAAACAGCATATAGTTGAAGCTGCCGAACTTCAGAATGAAGAAAATAAGCAGGTATAGTCCGGATGAAAGATAATCAAGCCCCCAGATCATGTTTTTTCTGGAGTAACGATCCAGATATGGTCCTGCAGCAATGGGCAGTAATATTCTCGGCAGACTGTAAACTACCATAAACAGGGCATAAAGAAAGGTTGATGCGCTGTAATCCAGAACCAGTATGGATATGGCAAAGCCGGAGACTGAGTTTCCAAGCATCGAAACAATTGTGCCGAGAGTGATGATTGTAAAGTTTCTATTCCATAGTTTGTTGTTTGCTGTCATATGTTCCTCCATAAAATATACGTATGCAATTATACACCTAATAAACGATAAAGCAATATAAAGTTTAACTGTAATTTTTTCCTGATTTTTAAACATAAGACAGCATAATTAAAAGCTTGTATCATGCCAAGGCTTTGTAAATTTAATCAAGCAATTGATAAGGGGAAGTATTTAACTTCCCCTGTATCACCTCATAATCTCCATGCCTTGTTTGAAATTTCCTTGTACTCTTCTTCCAGCTTGGAAAACCCATCCTTAATCTTATTGTACACAACGTTAACAAACTCTTCCGATTGGGCAGATGTGTTCGTTGTCAGAAATCTGAACGGTCCTTTCACACTGCCTTTGAAAGGTATTGCAGCACATAATCTAAGGGAAGCAAGAACCCCCTTGTCAAGAGAAACCCAAGCATTGTCATTTACGTAGATATCATAACGCAAAAGCTCATCCCTGATTGCTATATTCTCAATCCTGACCATCTTTCTCTTGTCAATGCCGTACTTTTCCTTCAACTTGATTATATCCTCGATAAGATTGTAAAAATCCATCAGACGGAACATTTCTTTTGAAAACATGGTAACCCTCCACACACTACCTTTGTTACATGATATTCCGTCTAAATAAAGTATGTTCCAGGCAATGCCAGGAACATACCTTACACCTCTTATTCAATTATTTACACACCTTATGCTTTCTTGTTCCTTTTCCTGTTGATAACAAACACACCTGCTATTGCAGCAATTGCTGCTACAGCCAGTGAAGCGATTATGCCAATAACAGCGGCCATGCTGGAGGGCCTTTTGCTTGTGCCCTCAAACAGTTTTTCAGAGAACATGAACTTGAATCTTCCACCAGGAGCCACATCTCCGTTCAAGTAGAAGTCCATGATGTCACCGTCTGCCTGCATGTTGTCAGACCACTTGAAATTTAACTCAGGACTATCCTTTCCATCCTGTCCAATCATCTTTCTTGGAATCTTGAGCTGCAGAACATTGTCCACCACCTCATACTCCACTTCACCAACAAGCTCCCAGTTCCATCCACCGGTGCTTCTTTCCAGATATGCAACCTTGTCGGTTGGATTTAGCCTGTTGACCACATACTCAAACGACTCCCAACTCTGCTCGCTTTCCTCTGTATCTATGAAAAGTCTCATCCATGCCGGATCTGTATGCGGAGTAAGTTTGTCAACTGTCTTGACCATGAAGTAGACATTGTCGTCATCATAAGCAAGCTTAGACTGAATTATATCGTTCCTCATGGTGTAGTTTTCATAAACTATGTCATAATTCACACCATTTATATTTCTTTCCTTGGTGCTCTCCTTGTAGTGGTTGTATTCAGGCAAAACATCATCCCACTGCTTGATTCCCTTGCCAAGCACTATGGTCTTTCTTGCATTTACCTTAACTGGTTTTTCCAGTCCCTTGAACTTTCTAACGTTGGCTACCAGTTGATAATAGTAGTGGTCTTTAAGATCGCCTGTGGTAGGCTCTATGTCTCTGGAGAACTCGTCATTGAACTGATCAGGGAAAGCATTCGTAACTCCACCCCACTCTTCATACCTGCCCACGGTTCTCTCATTCCAGCCGGTAATCCATACAAACTTGGGGTCATTATCATGGGCATAGTCCCACTGCTGCTGGAAGTTGAGGCCATACAATTTTGTATTAGGAATATTCTTGTCAACAACAATCTCTTTGCCCATATAGGTGTATGTATATGAGTAATCGCCCTTTGTATAGGCTCTTCCGTATACCCCTACACCATTCATGGCGGTAAGACCATTATCATTGGCGTTTTGTGAAACACCCACGCAGATTTGCTCAATATTGCCATCTTTGTCGACACCAAACTTTGTTTGGGGATATACACTGAGCCAGCCCCATACGTCTTGCGCTGCAGGCTCTTTGGTATAGTAGGAAGGATCTCCTGGTCTGAAGGTAAAGAAGTCAAGTATTTCCTTATGCAGCCTGTTCTCTGGATCCAGGTCTTCGTATCTCGCCATTAAAAGAGGCTTTCCTTCCCAGTAGAACCAGAGCTCCCTATATTTACCTGGTCTGAACATAAGCTGATACAAAACTTCAAGCTGGGTAACGGTATTTCTTCTGTTTGCATCCCCACCATGGAAATTCATAAGGAAGGAAATCTTTGGCGCTCGCACTCCGTCTTCCATGGCTTCTATCCAGGCCTCGCAAAGTGCCTCATACTGTTCAATCCACAAATACGTACCGTTTGTAGTATCAAAGAATACCACGTCCACTCCTGCATCCGCAAGAAGTTCCGCATGCTTTCTTAATACATATTTGTCCGTTGCCAGATAGTATCCGTAAATAGGTTCCTCCCAATAGTATATTGGGTTTTCAACTTCGTACCAGACTTTGTGATTGTAATCGTTTTGAGCTTCAGGATACTGCTTCATAATCTTCGTTATGTCTCTGGGAACCAACGTGGTTGGAGTTGCCTTGTGCCATGTCCAGTAGAACATTCCGACATACTTGTCTTTTTTATCTCCAACGTCCTTGTATGTAGGCATAGTTCTTCCAAGACCATCGGTTGCAGTCCACAAATCCGGACGCACATTAAGCTTGTTGATTGGATGATCCTTATCCAACACCAACTCGTCCGGCACCTCGCTGGAACCTTCAAGCCACCATACATTCGGCGAAAGCACTGCAGTGGTAACATCCGTTGAATGCATGTAGTCAAGTTCCGCCTCAATAGAACCTTTGATTTCAATACCTCTCTGGTACAGTCTTGTTCCAAAAAAAGGAGTTGTATAGGCCCATACTCCTACATCCTCTTCAACACCTTCAATTAGAACCAGATACTCGCCTTCAGGCAGCGGGTCAAAGAAGAAATCAAGCCAGGAATTGTCGCGGAAATCCTTGTATTCCTGCGTTGCCAAGGCTTCTCCCTTGATTGTCTTCTGGTATGAGATGTCCCATTCATAAATTGTAAACCTTATGGTTCCTTTGTGATTTGAATAGCTGGGACATGAGAATCTTAAACCCCTAAAGTCCGTAACCGCATAGAACTGAAGAGCCAGCTCGGATCCAGGCAAAGTTTGCATAGCCAAGCGGTAATCCGTATCTTTGGGGTCATACAAACTGATTCTTTTCTTTCTGTTCATTTGAATTTCATTGTAATACGGTCTGTTTTCCCTAGGCATGGCTGTTGGTTGAACCTCCTCTGTTGGTATTGGTTCTTTGTCGCCGCCACCTTCCTTGGTGCAGCCAACAAAGAGAACTAATAGAATAAGTGATAATGCTATAAGAAGTTTTCCTATATTTTTCATCCATAAAACCTCCTGACATTTATTTCTGCCTAATTATATCACACATTAGACATGAAATTTAAGCATATGCCAGTTCTTTTCACAAAAAAAGGAGTGTATTTTATACACCCCTTCTTGAAAATCAACTTCCTTTATACCGTATCTTTCTTCTTTATAAACACTATATAAACCACAACTCCCAGAACAACAAGCAAAACACCAAGTACGGCCGCTACAACGTAAATAATCATTGAAGAATCAAAGATATCAGTATTTGTCTTAAATGTATCTTCCAACTGAAACTCAGGCCAGGTGAAAGGCCCTTTCGGCAGATTTGAACCTGCAGCATACACAGCGGCAATTTCCGTTCTCTTCGTTGGACCAAACTCAACTATTGCCCATTTGCTGTCTCCTGATTCGAAAAGTTCGCAATCAACTTCCTTGCCGTTTACTTGAATCTTGCATACTGTTGTGTCAATTGGGAAGGGACCAAAACGCATCCTGGCCTTCTCAACGGCATCTTCATCAGAGAACTGCAGAACCGCCAGCTGCACTCCATCTTTTGGATATGTCACATTTAATGCCAGACGAGCATTTGTAGCCTCAATCGGCATCTGTGCAATTTCCATACCCCACTCATTTGGCAGTCTGGGGAATATTTTCAACACTCCTTCATCGTTGAAAGATACACCAATTGCTGTATGATAGCTTCTCAAAGTCTCTACCATTTGATAAAGGTTGCCCAGGTCCCCGCTCTTAACATACAGTCTATTAACAGGGTCATAGGTGAATTTTTCCGGCGCCATATATGGGTTGTCCCTTTTTGGAGCATAGCAAACTTTAGTAAGGTTTTCTAAAAACTTTGTTGCATCCTCCATATGGTCAGTCAAAAGGGCATTTTGAGTCATGATGCAATGGTTGTATCCAAGGCCACCCAATCCACCATGGTAGTCAACTAATGCAACAGACTTGACACCATCGGGATACGTGTTGTATGAATACTCGAGCCAATCCTGTTGTGGTATGTCATCTCTGTCAAAACCGTACACGTCTGTAAGCATTGAAATGACAGGATCATGCAGAAAACCAATGCTGAAGGACCACTTGTTGTTTTTTAGCATGTATCCCTCTATTCCCTTTTTCATAAAATCTGCTGTTTCTTTCCAAGCTTTAGCCTCGTCATGCTTTCCTATTGCTTCTGCCATTTCAGCATAACAAAGCAGTCCCAAATAGCAGGGTGCATTGCAGTACAATGTATACTCCTGCATTCCGCCTTCAGACTCAGCGTATAAAAGACCTTTTGTAGCAAAGGAGAGCTTGGGATGCTCAAAACACCACAAAATCCACTCACATGCTTCGTTTATGTAAACCCAGTTCTTTTCTACCCAGTCTTTTGGTTTGCCCATGGATTTCCATACTCTGTAGTTTCCTATCATCATAAGTCCATGGCCGTCGGTTTCCTGGTTTCCAATATTCTTGTACTCGTCACCAAAAGCTTTTTTTGTATAGGCGGTAGGCCATCCTCTAGGAACAAGTACTTCAGAGTAATTGAGCGGGTCATTTATTTTTACAGTAAAATGTCCAGGTATTTGAACTCCACCTATAGTAAGATTGTTTTCTCTGAAAAACATCATCTTTTTGTTGGCATAGCTTACAGCCCTGTCGGCAAGATCCTTGTAGCCAAAGGATGTAAGTACTGTAAAACTTCTGTTACGTGTAAAAAAGCTTCCATGAAACGGACCACCTTCGGGCTTCCATGTTCCAAAACTATCATGGAAAAGAGGCGCATTTTTATAAGATTCATGAAGTAGTCCCTCTTCATCCACTCTTTCAGACAAACTTTTTAAGTTGTAATAAAATACACCGTTTGCAATTTTAGCAAGATTGTTTCCATAAAAACGGACTTTCACACCGGAGTGATTCTTTCCATACTCAAAAGGAACAGGTTCTTTTGTATAATCTTCTTCAAAGGTATAAAGCTCTTTTCTGATATCATCTATTGCCTTTTTTACATCGTCGGGATATGGATTTTGAGAATCAACCACATATTTCTCATAAAACTCTTCCTTTGTATAGACGGTCTCTGCTCCACCTCTCAGCTGATTAACTTCACCCGACACCACATATGCACCTTTAATTACAGGATGACCAGACTTTTCCGCATTGTCTATCATCTCAATTTTTTTGACCTTCTCATTTCTAAGCTTTATCTTCAGAACGCAATTTTCTTGACCATCAAACGCACCGTTAAGATGCAAAGCCTCCTTTAGAAGGTTTGCCATTTTTTCATCCTTCTCTTCGCCATCAAAAGGAGCTTTGTATTCCTTCCAATTGTTGTAATACCAAAGGGTGTAGCCAAAAATTAAAGGAACCTTGTCCACCGTTCCACTTTCATAAGTAATTGCAATATCACCCATTCGATCTCCAATAAGCCTTATTTCGCTGTAACTGGCAGTACCCCAGATATCTGTTCCGCTGTCAATGGAGTGATAACCACCTACCACATACAGATACTCAATATCTCCTTCGTTTCCTTGTGCGACATATGGCAGGCTTACCCATCTACTATCTGATGAATCAGCATTAGCCATGAGAATCCCCAGACCAAATGCCAGCAAGCACACGAATAATAACAACAACTTCCTTTTACTCATATTCTCCTCCCTATTTTACATGTCGATTATATTATATCTACCCTAATAAATAATTCCAGTTCATTATGTATAATTACATATACAATTCAGACATATTTTATTACATTCTATTAACAGACAATATGAAAAATCAGGGGTGCAATCATTGCACCCCCAACCTTTTATTCTAATTTAAAGCCTTTAGGAAGCAGGTCTTTTAATTTGTATACTTCGTAGTTTTCCTCATCCTTTGCAACAATAATTTCAAACTCATTCTCATCACAAAACTCCTGCATTACCTGCCGACAAACACCGCAAGGATAACAAAGTTCATTATTCCCACCTACTACAACAATCCTTTTAAAATCATAAACTCCTTCTGAAACCGCTTTAAAAAAAGCAGTCCTTTCAGCACAATTCGTGGGTGTATACGCTGCATTTTCAATATTGCAGCCCGTATAAACCACATCATTTCCTGCTACAAGGGCCGCTCCCACTTTAAAATTTGAATAGGGAGAATAGGCATATTCCTTTGCATTGAAGGCAAGCTTAATCAAATCACGCACACTCATAACTCAAAACTCCTTTTTCTCATAAATCCTTATGGATACAAGTATGGATACAAGGTTCGCTGTAATAGCCACAGGTATAATATACGCAAGTAAGTCATAAGGGTCAAGCATCAAGCCCTTTGAAATCTTGTCAGAAAGATACATTAAGCCAAAAACCACAACAGCAGTCAGTGCAAGAAAAACCAGTCTTCCCTTTTCAACTCCGAACTTGTACATAAACGGCAAATGAACAGCCAGATAAAAAAGAGCAATGCACACAAGCACGCCAATTTCATAAAAATATCCAAGCTCAGGCACACTACCTTTAATGTTGGCATAGACAACATGAGCAGTTACTGTCAGTAAAGAAGCCAGGATCAGCCCCGCATAACCCATAATGTATTTACTAAGTACAATACTTTTCTTTGTATATGGAAGCATTGCTGCATATCTGTCCCATTTGGCTCTTTCATCATATCCCAGAATCGATACAGGCAGCATTACTGCATACAAAATGACAAATGGAGCCATTGATGTTCCAGGAAGCAGTGCCATAAACAAAAGCACTAACAGAAAGAATCTGACTTGTTTAATCAAAGTATAAAAATCTTTTAAAAGCAACCCTTTCACTTGTAATTCTCCTCCCTGTATTTGTGCATAAATACAAATATGTCCTCAATCGTAGGTTTTTCAATCTTGACTGTCTTGGGGGTTTTCTCCCTAAACACAAGAGCATCAATCCCATATGGAGTCTCCCTTTTACTTACAATCGCATTCTTAGGTACAACCCCGAACTCGCTTCTTGTTGCGTGTACAATCCCATATTTGTATAAAAGCGTATCCTTTTCTTCACATAAAACAAGTTTGCCTTTGTGGAGAAAAGCCACATAGTCACAAATCTTCTCCAAGTCACCGGTTATGTGGGAAGATATTACAATACTGTTTTCCTCATCCCTTGTAAACTCATTTAAAATATCGAGTATCTCGTCTCTTACGATAGGATCAAGGCCACTGGTTGGCTCGTCGAGTACCAAAAGCCTGCTCTTATGTGATAAGGCCACGCTAATTGACAGCTTCATCTTCATACCTCTGGAGTAATCCTTGAAAACTTTGTCAGGAGGCAGCGAAAATCTATCCATATAACCGAAGAATCTATCCTCTTCCCAATTCATGTAGGTACGTTTCATAATATTATTTACCTGTTTTGCATTCAAGACTTCCGGAAATAACGCCTCATCAAGGACAACGCCAATCTCTTCCTTGACTTTTACAAAGCTTTTGCTTGTATTATCACAACCCAAAACCTTAACAACTCCCGAGTCTCTTTTAATTGAATTCATTATGAGTTTCATGGTAGTACTCTTTCCTGCACCGTTGTCTCCAACAAGGCCCATGATATAGCCTTTCGGCAGCTGGAAAGATACATTGTCCAGTTTAAAACCCGGATATTTTTTCACCAAATTTCTAACCTCAATGGCATTCATTCCTTATCCACCTCGTACAGAATATTAAACATTTCAATTATCTCCTCCTTTGTCAAATCAATTACGGAGGCAAGATCAATTATCTTTTTCATAAACTCCTCTATTTCCTTCAAATGTGCTTCACGAATAAGTTCCACATTCCTTTTCGATACAAAGCAGCCTTTGCCAAGAACCGTGTAAATAAAGCCGTCTTTTTCAAGTTCATCATACGCCCGCTTCGTAGTAATAACACTTATGCGCAAATCCTTGGCCAGGGAGCGGATGGACGGCAAAGCCTCCCCTTCAAGAAGTCTGCCCTGCATTATCTGTGCCTTTATTTGGTTGTATATCTGCTCATATATGGGCATTTCACTAGTATTACTTATTGATATGTCCATTTCTTCCCTCCTCAACTGTATATACCGTATATATACAGTATAATCAGTATATACAACTATAAAAAACATGTCAAGCATAAAATTCAACTTTCCTGAATAAAAGACATATAAATAGAACAGGCAAGGCTGTGGGGGATAAAAATGAAGAAGTCAAAATATTTTCAAAGAAAGCCCGACCATCCAGTTATCAAGGTCTGCAAGCCAAACTCATATTATGCGAGTCTATTACGAGACAGCTATGCGGGCAGAGACAGTGAAATGACAAAGACATGCCAGTATCTTTACCACCATTTTCTCATGTCCGAAATAAACAAGGAGATAGCCGACATATTGTACAATATAGCAAAAGTAGAAATGAAGCACCTGGAGATGCTTGCAAAACTAATACTTCAGCTGGACGGAGATCCTGTTTTTAAAGGCGGCGAGGAAGGCAAATCCTATTGGAATGCCAGTTATGTCTACTACGGCATAAATATTTATGACATGTTGAGAAAGAATCTGGCCAGCGAATACAAGGCACTGAAAAACTACGAAGAGCACTTCCTTATCATAAAGGACGATTATATAAAAGATGTATTAAAAAGCATAATGGAAGATGAAAATATTCATATAGAACTGCTTAATTCAATTATCAAAGACTACTTCAGATAAACAATCTTGACACAAGCCCTCATTCAATGTAGATTAATAACAGCATAATGAAGAGACGGAGTGTCATGAACAAGTACGATACATTTCTGAGCAAATACGAAGAACTGAACGAAGAAGAGTTATTCTACAAACAATACCATATAGCAAAGCAAGACCCGTATAGCCTGAAAGAGTTTCTTCTTACGGTGGACAGAAAGGAAATGGACAAACATGGGTACTGGCTTCCCGAGCTTGAATACAAATCATCGGATTACCTCAATGAGCAAATTATTGACAAGAAAGAGGACAATATCAGAGTTTTAATGCACAACCGCTACACCCCCATGTTCGTCCACAAGCATGCCTTCTTTGAAATGGTATACATTTACAAGGGTAGTTGTGAAAACATAGTAGGAAACTACAACCTGGCAATGAAAGAAGGCGACATATGCATAATCGCACCTGATGTTGACCACAAGCTATCTGTATTCAATGACAGCTGCATTGCTTTCAATATTATTATTCGAAGGAGCACATTCACATCCACTTTCATGGACCTTTTCAATGACGATGCGCTGCTTTCCCTCTTTTTCAACAGAATATTGTGCTCAAAAAATGCAAACAGCTACATCATGTTCTCAATAAAAAACGACAAGTACCTTAAGTACCTTTTGAACATGCTGATTGTGGAAGGAATGAAAAAGGACAAGAATTACAAAATTGTCACAGAAAATCTTTTAAGAAGCGCATTCTGCCTTATGCTTAGAAAAAACAGCGAAACAATCCTTTCAAACACAACACAGGTTTACACACCCATTGTAGTAGACATGATAAATTACATACAGGAAAACTTCAGAACAGTATCTTTAAAGGAACTTGCAAACACCTTCAATTACTCACCGGATTATGTGGGAAAACTGATTAAAAACCATACAGGAGTTTCATTCATGCAAATCCTGCAGGATGTAAGGTTCAAAAAGGCCTGCAGTCTTCTGGTTTCGACAAACCTGAGAGTAATAGACATATGCTGTCAGATAGGATATGAATCCGTGAATTCTTCACACGCAGATTCAAGGAGCTATACGGCAAGACCCCCGCAGAGTACAGAAATCAATCTATTTCTTCTTCCTTTTCATCCTGAAATAGTCTTCAGGATAACCATAAACGAAATTACCTTCGTCAAACAGCATGTTTTCCTTGTTTATCTTAATCTGTACCCTCATGAGTAATTTCTGAATATTGGCCCTTTCGTGCTCATTAACATCAAACTCTGCACCGTACTCATACAAGCCATTGCCCTCCATCTCATTCATCCAAACAACATAAGCCAGCGC
Source organism: Clostridiaceae bacterium (assembly GCA_012838385.1). Lineage (GTDB taxonomy): Bacteria > Bacillota > Clostridia > UBA1212 > DUPL01 > DUPL01. Next base: position 5,633 of record DUPL01000050.1, on the reverse strand, counting down.
TGATATCTTTTCTTCCATAATCTCACTTGAAAATACGTAAAAAATGTCCTTACCCACAGGCAGATTCAAATCAGATACAAAACAGAATCCACCAGGCCCCATATTCCTCACCAAAACATGGGTTTTGCCGGCAGTAACCTCTTTGCCTTTGACATAAACAGGAGTCATCTCCGTTTCAAGGAGATATGGGAATTTGACTCTAAAGTACTTTCTACTTATTTCATACGGAGCAAACACCGTTTTCTTTATGTAACGGCTGTATCCTCTATCCTCTTCTCCATTTTTGTCCTTTCTGTCAAAGGTCATACCCACCACCCTTATTCTGCAGACATCTTCTATCCCAATATTACATAACAATGGAAATATTGTCAATCTCATATAAAGAAAAACGCCAGAGATTTATTTCTCTGGCATTCTTCTATTCATAAATGGATTTTTTAATATGACTGTCGCCATAACAATCGAGGCAAGAACTAAAGTTGCAATCCTAGTTAGAGGACTCTTCTCATAAGAATACGTTGCATACTGGTATTTGAATCTGCCATTTGGAGCAACATCACCATTTATGTAAAAATCCATAATATCTCCATCAACTTGCATGTTGTCGGACCATTTGAAGTTAATAACGAACTTGTCGCCCTTAATGCCCAGCATGAATTTGGGCACCTTTATTTGCAGTCTTTTCCCCTTCAACGAATACTCAACAAGCCCAACTTCTTCCCAGTTCCAACCTCCTGTGGATTTTTCCAGCACTGCCGTTCCATTTGAAGTTTTCTGCCTGTTTACAACATAATGAAAGCTCTCCCAATTGGCATCCTGACGTCCGCCAATTTCAATAAACAGACGCATCCAAGACTTGTCGCCCTCTCCAACTATATTCTCAGTACATTCCACCATGAAGTATACAAACTCATTATCTCTTGCCACCTTGGCTGATACTAAATCATTTCTGCCTGTCCTGTTTTCATAGCTGATGGGTTTGTTTGTCTTTTTATCCACATATCCATTAAAATCCCTGTCAAATGTGTTTCCCTTGTATGCAAAGAAATTAGGGGATACATCCTTCCACATATCCTCATCAGAATATATGTCAATAGTCTTTTTACCGGATGCTTTTGGAACAGGCTTTGTTCCCTTGAACCTTCTAATATTACTAACCATCTGGTAATAGTAGTGGTCTTTCAAATCTCCTTTGGAAGGTTCTATATCCCTGGAATATTCGTCACTGAACTGGTCGGGAAAAGCATTCTTTACTCCTCCCCATTCCTCAAATCTTCCTGCAACCCATTCATTCCACCCAGTTATAAATATAATCTCCGGATCTATTTCAATGGCATAATCCCACTGTTCCTGAAAATTGACACCGTAGAGCTTTGCATTCTTTCTCGTATCATACTTCCCTTCCTTGACGGAGTAATGCCTGCCATAGACATTCTCGCCATTCATGGCGGTAAGTCCTCTTTTTGCATTCCAGTTCTGGGCAACAGATACGGTGACCTGTTCAGGCGTTCCATCCGGATTTCTTGCGATTAACTGAGGATATATCGAAATCCAGTTCCAGATTATGTAGTTTTTCTTAATCTCCGGTTGAATCGCTCCGTAAATCAAAGGATTTCCGTTTTCGTCCCTTACCTGCACATTGTCCCACGTATGGCTGTGGTTTGGCGGTCTGAAATTGAAAAACTCCATAATCTCTGCATCAACCAAATCGGTTTGTGGATTCAACTTCCCAGGGTAGCACATAATCAAAGGTTTTCCCTTCCAATAGAACCATAAATCCTTGTACCTTCCCTGAGAATAGATTTCCCTGTATAGTTCTCTTAGTTGTGTTGCCACAAAATCATAGTCAAATATAGGAAGGATAAAGGAAATCTGCGGGGTCTTGACTCCATCCAATCGTGCCTTTGCAAAGACTTCAAGAAGAACAAGAACCTCATCCACAAAGGTTAACTCATTGTTTGTGTTGTCAAAAAAGATGGCATCCACACCTGCATTGGCCAGCATCTCTGCTTGTTTTCTTAATACCCATCTGTCATCCGTCCTGTAATATCCGTAAATCGGCTCATTCCAGAAGAAAACTCCTCCTGTTCCCCAATGCTCACTGTCCCAGTCATGAACAATTTCAGGATGTTCCTTCAGTATTTCCGTAATATTTCTCATTCCTTTGGCATGGTTGTGGGTATGCCAGGTATGGAAAAACAATCCCACATATTTGTCATTTCGCACCTTGCCTGAAATTTGCGTTGATGGTACTTCCCTTCCCAAGCCATCCGTCGCCACCCATGTGTCAAACCCGTCGAACAACTCAATGGAATTGTCCGACAGTTTGTCAAGACCTTTTGTGTTTATACGCATCTTAAGACTTCCAAAACGCTCGCTAAAATTCTCATACAGCCTTACATTTTCCTTCTCTGGATACATGATATTTACATCAAGAAAACCATTACCACCCATCTTCTCCATAACAAACAGATACTCACCTTTTTTAGGCATAACGGAAGATAAATCCCATGTATAGTATGTATTCCTGGGAAAAAACTCGTCCCTTTTCTCACAATGGACAGGCTTGCCGTTTACGGTCTTTGCAATATTTTCATCCCATTTATACAGTTTGAACTCAACAATGCAATTTCGATTAACAGACGCATTGGCTATAAATATATCAATTTTTGAAAAACTTGAAGTTGCATTGAATTGAACGCACAACCCAGTAAGCCTGGTTTGGACCACCTTTTCAGGCTCTATGAACAAATCCATATCCTCACCAACTTCCTCAGCATTAAACCCGATAATTGTAAATATCGCACCAACAAGAATAACCGTTAAAGCAAAACATAACTTTTTCATGACTCTTTATCCCGTTTGCTTCTTACAAAGAAAACGCCCACCATCACAACCACTATTACCGCCAGAATAATGAAAAGAATATACAGGTCGTTTCCTTTTGCATCCTTTTCCTTCCCGGTATTCTCAGTTGGCTGTGGCACAGGAGTTCTGGTATCAAGTCTTGAATAGGCATCCGCTTCTTCCCTGGTTTTAAAGAAACCAATATACTTGTACGCCATTGTATCCTTGTCGCTGATTGTCCCACTCCTGTATGTACCAATTCTAAGTTGTGTTATGACACCTGCATACTCCCAGGCAAGCACGCCATTCATGTCAAGGGTAATCTCTTGCCACTCATTATTCGCAGTAATACTATACAAATATGCATTGCCATCGTCATAAGCTGGAACATTGGTGCTGATCCAGTGGAATGCGGAAGTGCTGGCAGTATCAGAATTTGCCTTGTACATGACTTTTATGTATTTGTACTTGCTTGTATCAACATGATACTTCTCAGGCATGTCAGCTCCTGTATTCGTACCTGGCTGGGCTGCCACTATATACGGATCCATTACCCCGGTCTGGGTATGGGCGGTGAAGACGCATGCCTTCTCATTCTTGTCATATGAAAAGGAAACCCTGGTAAGATTATATTTCCCTAGAAAACTCAGACCATCATCCCAATATATGTTCCAATTGTCTCCTTGTTCTGGATCAGTTGCAACAATCTCATAGTTGGGCTCAATAGAAAAATCAAAAATTATTGCCTCTGATGCCATAACACTAAACGAACCGATAAAAGAACACAAAACAACAAAAAACATGGATAAAACTATGAATCGTTTCATGAAACCTACCTCTCAAAATCAACATGGCAATTTATAAAAAGATTGGCGATATCCTTCATTATCTCCTCGCTTGGTTCTTTCAAATCAGACAAGGAATAATCCTCACACAAAGCAAAATACTTGGAAATTCCCAAATTGTGATATGGCAGCAAAGAAACCTTCTCAACACCTGTTACACCAAGCATTTTTTCCACTTCCTTAATTACATCGACCCTGTCATTAATTCCCGGTATGATTGGTATCCTTACCACCACATCGCATCCCGACTGTACAAGCTTATGCAAATTGCTGCATACAAGCTCATAATCTCCCTTAAGCATATCATACACTTCATTGTTGCCTTTTATGTCGAAATAAAAGGTGTTGGTAAAGGGAATCACCTTCTCAAAAAGAGAAAACGGCACATTACCAGCCGTATCTATAATCACATGAATATTATTTTTACTTAACTTTTCTGCCAATGCGGATACAAAAGACGCCTGAAGCAAAGGCTCTCCACCCGATATTGTAACTCCACCACCGGACTCCTGCATGTATTCATAATCCTTGTAGAGAGTATCAAACACTTCATCCACGGTCATGTATCTGCCTGAAAGTTTCAAAGCTTTTGTTGTACATGTCTTTTCACACATGCCACAAAAGTCACACTTGTCAACTTCCACAACATGTTCACCATCCTTAATAGAGTGAACACCTCTTGTGCAGACAATTTCACAAAGCCTACATTTTGCACATAGATTTTTATGAAACATCAGCCTTGGCTTTTGGGATATGGTCTCGGGATTATGACACCAGGGGCACAAAAGATTGCACCCCTGCATAAACACAGTTGTCCTTATGCCCGGACCGTCTCCTAATGAAAAATGCTGTATATTGCTTATCAAACCCTTATCCATGTTCAGTCCTTCTTAATATGTCAAGCTTTACTTCGTTCGACAAAGAATTGTAGTATGCACTGAATCCCGACACCCTTACCACCAGATCAGTATAATTCTCAGGATTCTTCATTGCATCAATAAGTATTTCTTTTGATACCGCATTTATCTGAATCTCCTGACCGCCATTCTTTAAATACACCTTTATCATGTCAAGCAGTTTCTTCCTTTTCACCGGATCCGTGAACATATTCCTTGTGTACTTCTGATTAACAACCGTTCCACAGGACACTTTGGTGTAATCCGGCTTGGTAAGGGACTTTAGAGCCAATGTAGGACCATGCACATCTCTTCCATATACGGGAGAGGCAGCATCACTAAGAGGTTCTCCATCCCTTCTTCCATCGGGAGTAGCTGCAATCTCCATACCAGCATATATATTACTAATATTTGCAGCAATGGCAATATAGAAGGCACCGCCATCATGGGTTTTGTATTTGGAGAATATCTCATAATGCACATTTACGAACCACTTGGCGTATTTGTCTACAAAATCATCATCGTTTCCATATTTGGGAGCTGACAAAACCTTTGCCAAAACTTCTTCATATCCTTCAAAATTATTCAGTATTGCTTCTTTAAGAAGCGAAAGGTCAATCTCCCTTTTGTTGTAAACAAACATCTCAACAGCGGCCAAAGAGTCTGCAAAGGTTCCAATGCCCATGCATGCAGCACCATGGACAGACGGATACAAAGCTCCGCCATCATTTATGTCAAGACCTCTTTCAATACACGGATAGCAGAAACAGGACAAAAACGGCTGCATGTAGTTGTATGTATTGTATCTTTCATTTTCATTCTTGAACATTCTGACATACATGGCCGCACCGTGTTCCAACTGCTTTCTCAATGCATGAAGAAAATCATCCATGGTCTTCAACTCGGAAACATCCCCCGTTGAAGGCCCAAGGCGCACGCCCGTATGCATGCACACCCCATTGTTAAGAACAAGCTCTATATACTTGGGTGAGTTGAATCTTCCATCCGACCAGGGCGGTTGTTTGCCTGGGATGAAGTTTTCTAT
>DUPL01000049.1 GCA_012838385.1 Clostridiaceae bacterium | reverse complement strand
GGGGCATTATATTTTGCCCGGCCTTGGCCGGGGTTTCTTATAATTTTTAATGAAATATTTTTTTAATATTTAAAAATATATATTGACATAAAATTTTAGATTGATATAATAAAAGAAAAACAAGGGGAGTTGTTAGCTTGACAAACGAATACATACCTGTAACAGAGCAGAAAAACGAAAGAAGCATTAACATTGACAAAATGAGTCCATATGAGATTGCAAGAATTATAAATGAAGAAGATAAAACAGTTCCTTATGCTGTTGAAAGGGAATTGGATAAAATAGCAAAAGCTATCGAAATAATAGCAAATGCATTAAGAAATTCAGGACGACTTATATATATAGGTTCCGGTACGTCTGGAAGACTTGGAGTTATTGATGCTGCGGAATGCCCGCCGACATTTGGTGTTGACCATGAAATGGTACAAGGGTTGATTGCTGGAGGAATTGAATCCATGGTTAAAGCTTGTGAAAGTGCTGAGGACAACTATGAGCAAGGAGCGGAAGATTTAAAGCAACTGGGTTTTTGCGAAAGGGACGTATGTTTTGGCATTACTGCAAGTGGCAGCACGAAATATGTACTGGGAGCAGTTGATTATGCAAACAAGGTTGGTGCATATACAATTGGGTTGTGTTGCAACGAGAATACCGAACTGTCCAGAAAAGCAAAGCTTACTATTGCTCCGATTGTGGGTCCTGAAGTGATTGCAGGTTCTACTAGAATGAAGGCTGCTTCTGCTCAAAAGCTTGTACTAACAACCATATCAACCGGAGTAATGGTGTGTATTGGAAGAACGTATGGAAACAGAATGGTGTTTTTGAAGACAACGAATAATAAACTTTTCAACAGGGCTGTACGTACTGTTGCTGAAATAGGGAAAATAAGTTGTGAGGAAGCGGAGAAACTGCTTATTGAATGCAATGAAGACATAAATAGATGCTTGGAAAAGCTGGAGGGATGTGATTAGATTGTGTTTCCGATTAAAAGCTGTGATGATTGCTGTTTTGCTGGTTTTTGCATGTGTTTCATGCACTAACAGGCAGAATGAAGAGCATACAGTGGATGCGACATATGAAGCAAGCAAGGAGGAGATGAGAAAAGTGTATGAGGAGTATGAAGGTAAAGAGCTTTTGATTGGCTTGTGGGAAGGTCCCCGAAAACATGCAATGAAAACCCAGGAGGATGCGGATGCCAGATATGCAGAGATAAGGGAAGCAGGCATCAACATGGTTTATGTATATGCAGAGCTTGATGATGACGGCTGGCTAGAAAAAACCATTAAAGCTGCTGAAAAGAACAATATCAGGCTAATTATTGACCTGAGTGCGGTATATGCGAACAGGGATGCCTTTTATGAAGCTGTTGACAAGACAAAAGACAGCAAGGCAGTAATAGGGTATAACATTGTGGATGAGCCAGGACATAAGTTGTTTGGTACTTTGGGAAATGTCAGGACCAAATTGAAGGAACATGCTGGCGATGACTACCTTGTTTTTTGCAATCTGTTTCCCAATTATGCAGCAGATTATGTCCTGACTGACGAACCTATTGAGGGAATGACAAAATACCAGACATATCTTGAGCTGTTTGTGCAAAAGGTCAAACCTGACATTCTGCATTTTGACAATTACCCCTATACTGGCGACAAATCAACCGACAATGCAAGAATTCTGAAGTTGATTGAGAACCTGTCGGATGTTAGAAATGCAGGTGCAAAATACAATATACCCATTGGTGGTTTCTTGCAAAGCTGCAGGTGGGGAAACTATCAGAATGGAAACTGGTCTGGAACCCGACTGCCCAATGAGCTTGAGTATAGGTTTGACATGAACCTGCATTTGGTTTTTGGATGCAAGACAGTATCCAACTTCTTATACTGGTCTCGTGATGGTTCGGATCCTGGGCAAAGGATGCCTGGGCATTTCGAAGGGCTGATTACATACCAAGGTGAAAGAACACCCATGTATGATATTGTGAGAAAACAGAATACCGCCATTCATGCAATGAAGGGTGTATATCTTGACTACGATCATAAAGCTTTCATGGTTGTAAACTTTGATGAAGCATTCAAAAAAGCGATTTCAGATAATTTAATTGTTGAATCATACAAGGAAGTATCTTCTGTAGAATCAGATGGAGAGTTTCTGATTGGTTGTTTTGAGAATGATGGTAAAACAGGATTGTATGTGATGAACTTCCGTAAAACTGAAGAGGATGAATCGGTATTGAAAATAGTGTTATCTCAAAACAAGGATTACAAGGTGTGGGGTGCAGAGGGACTTGTTCAAATGGGACGCAATAGTGAAATATCAGTATCGCTTTTGCCTTCTGATGCCTGTTTTGTTGAAATTGGTTGATTGAACTGGAGGAAAGGTATGAAAAGGGTTACTGCTTGTTTGCTTGTATTGATAATGATGCTTCCATCCAACTCATCCAAAATATATGCTAGTTCAGAAAAACTGAGTTATGAAGTATCGTTAAGGCAGAGAGATGGTGTTGAGAATAATCTTTTTTGGACACCGCATTCCACATATTCTATGGAAAACCTGAACGATGGTGATCCCGACACAATCAACCAGGTGGAGTATCACAGCCCTACGGGAGAGGATATGTATGAAAACCTTCTGCTAAAAGATCCATTTTATATTATCCTTGATTTGAAAAAGGCCTATGACCTTGAGAGTATTGAGATCAACTGGTACCCAAAGGGCGGCAGATGTTATAAATACATAGTAAGTGGAAGTTTGGATGATAAAACATATGTAGAGATTGCAAACCATGCGGACAATGTGACGGAACCGAATGCAATAAAGGATACCTTTAAAGGGGTTACTGCAAGATTTATTCGTATTGAGGTTTTGGGTAACTACAGGCCCTCCGATGGAACGTATTCAGAGTACTTCCCGGTTAGTGAGATAACTGTTAAAGGTACATTGTCGGAAAACCAGCCTGAGCCGGTTCCTTCACCTGAACCTGGTCTGGAATCAATAAAAATCGACTATGTTCCTGATATTCGGAACATGGATGGTGTGGAACACAACTTGATTTGGACAGGAGCTTTTCCTGTTGAACATATTAACGATGGAATTATTTCAAATGTGGTTCAAATTGAATATTCCGGATGGTTTGATGGTGAGACAGGTGTTTTGGACGAGCCCTTTTATATTGAACTGGATTTGAAAAAAGCATATGAATTGGATTGCATAGATATTTACTGGTTTTTAAAAGCGGACAAATATTATATGTACAAGGTATATACAAGCCTTTTTGGTGATGAGTATGATCTGCAAATAGACAGATCAGGCAACACACAAAAAGGAAGGATAAAGGATGAGTTTGATAATGTGACTGCAAGGTATGTAAGGATTGAAATGGTGGGGAATTACATACCAAGCGAGCAAACCGCCAATCAATACTATGCTTTTCATGAACTGAATGTTTTTGGAAGACTTTCTGAAGAACAGCCGACTCCCAAGCCTGCAACACCAACCCCTATGCCAACATCCACTCCCGATGTTACGCAGACTGCCAAATCCACTCCCACACCCGATATGACTCCCGAAAGTGTTGTAGATGGAGATGATAAGGAAGTCAGACAGTGGATTGTTGTTGTAGCATCGGTTGCTGTTTTGGCTGTTGTCGCAACGGTTGTATTTGTCATTATAAAGAAAAAAGGAAAGGGTGAGAAAAATGTTTAAAAAGTTTGCTGCCTGTATGCTTATATGTTTTGTATTTGCTACATACCTTGAAATCTCAGCAATTCATGCTGAGGTGGATGCGGTTGAGCGTATTGAATACTACTACTACCTGCAATCACAAAGTGGAACTACTGCAAGATTTACAAATGCTCCTGGAAATCCAGGTATCTATCCAAGGTACCTGAATGATAATAATCCTGCTACAATTGCTCAGATTGAGTATTCAGGTGCATACGATAATGAGACGGGTTTGCTAGAAAAATCATTTTACCTTTATCTTGATTTAGGTGGTACTTACGCTTTACGTGACATATCTGTCAAGTGGTATCCAACCAGCCAGAGATGTGTCAAGTATATAATTGAGGGAAGTACTGATGGCAGGACATATGCCACCATTGCTGATCACTCGGACAATGTTACTGAGTTCGATACAATAACTGATGATAACCTAAATGTCAAGGCAAGGTACTTAAGGTTCGAGATTCTAGGCAACTACAGGCAAAGCGACGGGACAAGGAATACATATTTTGTCATATCGGAGCTGACTGTTAATGGAGTGCTAGACAGTAATTCACGTAGTATCCCATATACAGTTGATCTTGCTCTTAAGGAAGGGGCGGATGGTATAATAACCCAACCCTCAATAAACATATATCCTACTGATAATCTTTATGACAAAAACCTCCACTCATTGTATGAAATTCAGTACAGTGGTGCCTTTAAACCAGATGGCACTCTTGAATACCCATATTACATGATTATAAACCTTGGTGGTTTATATGAGCTTGATTCATATTTTATCGCTCCATACCTTGATGTAAAGGGACTTAGGTTCAAGGTGGCGGTTAGTGAGGACAATGTCACGTACTACGACTGCTTCGATCATTCTGATAATAACCGGATAACTATAACGTCGGACACGTTTGCTGAAGGTGTCAAGGCTAGATATGTAAGGTTTGAGATTTGTGGAAACTTCAAGGCTGACGGATCCTACAACACATATACATACATAAGTGAACTGGCTGTTTTTGGCACACTTATAGAAGAAGAACCAAGAACAGAATTCAACCCTCGGAATCCAAAGATAGCATACACATATTCACTTAAGAAAAAGGATGGTGCAGAAGGTGTACTTTTCTTTACAAATGCTCCTGACCTAAACCAGGTTCCAGAAAACCTGAATGACGGTGATTTGGACACTATTGCACAAATACAATACTCTGGAGAGTATGAAGGAAATTTGCTTAAAGACTCTTTTTATCTGATATTGGATTTGGGAAGTGTTCATGAGCTTGAAGCATTGCTTGTAAAATGGTACCCAGTCAGCAGGAGGTGCGTAAAGTACATTGTATCTGTAAGTGAGGATGGCGAAAACTATACCGAAGTATTGGATTATTCGGACAATGTCACTTTGTACGATACCGTCACTGATGACCTTTCAGGGTTGTCTGGAAGGTATGTCAGGTTTGAAATACTGGGCAACTACAGGGCGACCGACCAGACAAGAAACGGATTCTTTGTCATTTCGGAGATCGAGGTATATGGTATGGAAAGGCAGGAACCTAATCCGCAAACCTTTGACATGAACCATTTCACTGCTTTTATAATTGTACTGACAACTGCCATTTCATTTAAAAAACGAAGTGTAATTGTATCATCACATTGAAGAGTCTGCACTTTTTGTGCAGGCTTTTCCTGTGTATAATAAATGTAACATAAGGTGGAAGGTGTAAGAATGTTAAACGTATCGGTAGATGGCGGAGGTACTAAAATTAATGTGGTTGTATTTGATGAAAGGCATGAGTTGTTGGGATTTGGCCATGGTGGTGGTGTAAACAGAAGGTATGATACGAAAGAAAATGTATGCAGCAATATTGCAAACGCCATGGAAAAAGCCATGTTGAATATTAAAAGCAAGACAATTGATAACATGTATTGCGCCATGGTTGCAGGATATGATTTTTTTCTTGAAACCATGAGCAATTTGGGATATTCGATTATAAGATTTGTGCCAATGCCCGAAGGGTATGCATACTTGCTGGCTGGAGGATTGGTACAGGCAGGATTTGTTGCAATGTCCGGTACAGGCTCCAGTGTTGTTTATTGCAATGGAAAAGACAATTACTATCGATATGGTGGATATGGTATTATGATAGGTGATGAAGGAAGTGGTGCCTGGATAGGGACCAGGGGAATAAATGCTGCACTTAGATGTATAATAGGGTGGGGCGTTGAAACAACACTTGTTGACAGATTGTATGAATACCTTGATGCAGACAGGGATGTAAAAGACCTCCTGCCTTATCTTTATCCTCACAATGTGTGTACAAGGACATTGTTTGCCAACTTTGCGCGAGTTGTTGGAGAGGAAGCGGACAAAAACGATCCCGTTGCAATGGAAATCGTTCGTGAGGCGGGGAGGTTAATGGCTCTACAGACTGTTGCAGCTGTTGGGAATCATGCAAAGGATGCAGAAAGCATAGGGATATATGCATGTGGCGGAGCTTGGAAGTGTTCAGGTTTGATGTATGACTCATTTAAAGAGCATGTTTATAGTGCATACCCTTATGCCAGATGTCATAGAGGAAAGTTTGAACCTGTTCTTGGTGGTGTGATTCAATCAATGATTGAGAATGACATTGAGCCTGACAGTTCCTGGTTGAGTGGGGAGTACGGAATGTTTGAAGTATGAAGCGTTTTTTTGTATTCAGTAGAAGTCTTTAATTATCTATCAATTTTATAATATCAACAGAATTTTTGAATTGATCTGAAAAAGGATAAGATTATAATTTAGGAGATGAACATGATTAAGTACAATTCTTTACGAAGAAGAAATTAAACGTCTTTCTTATGAATTGTCGGATTGTAAAAAGCATACAAGTAAAAGTACACCTAAAGTAGTGGCGAACTGTTTCGTTTTCTGTATTCAGTCGGGGTCTTGTTCAAAAGGGCATGAAATGCGCGGTTGAACTGTCGGGTGCTTTTGTATCCGACTATTTCACTTATTTCAGCCACTGACAAGTCTGTGTTTGAAAGAAGACTGCAGGCCTTGTCTATACGTATCCTTCGTATAATGTTTGAAAGGTTGTATCCGGTCACCTTTTTAACCAGTTTGCTTAAGTATGTTGGTGAGTAATTGAACTCTTCAGACAAAGAAGCAAGACTTGCATCTTTCATGTTTTCAGAAATATACTGCTTGATTTTGAGCATTAACTGTGAGTCAAAATTCAGAACAGTGTTGTGTTCTTGCGAGTTGGAGTGTCTCATTGCCAGACAGTTGAATATTGTGTTCAAAAGGGATTCGGACATGGAGGAAATATGCATGTTGTTTTTGCCTTGTGTGCATTCCAGTATTAATATGTCAAAAAGCATCTGAAGATTCATGTCTCCTTTTGTATGAAAAGTGATGCAGTTCTGTCCTTTTTCACCATACAGAACCTGCATGAAAAAACTTGATAATACATTGCTTTGAAGCAGAAAAGAGCTGAATGTGTCGGAGAAGTTGTAGTGTTTTATGAGAATGTTATAGATTATTGAATCTTTTGAGTCCTTAATCGCATGATACTCTCCTGGAGCAATTATGCACACATCTCCTTCTTCAAGCAGGTGGTTTTGATTATCTATGCAATTGACACAGCTTCCTGCTATCACAACGATTATTTCAAAAAAAGTGTGTTTATGAACAAAGGCAGGGCAGTATCTGCTATGCCTGTGAACGATGACATTATTAACGAAATCAAGCTCTTTTGTGTTTTCAGTAAGCTCTGACAGGATATCTCCGTTTTCAGTCTTTAGCCAGTATTTCATGGACATTTGCAGTGAAGGTGTCTGTTTGCCAAGAAACTCTGCGAATAGATCAGGGTTGTTTTTAGCTGTATAATATTCTTTGAAGATAAGTTCGTCCTTGGTCATATCCTTTGACATGTCAACAAGTACGTTACCCGGGTGCATCGGTTTGCCCTCCTTTTCCTGAAATTATACTCCCATAAAGCAAATGATGTCAAGAAATGTCTCATTAATGATAAGAAAGAGGTATGTAAAAATATTGTAGTTATTGTATAATCCAAGAAGAAAGAAAATTCGAGGAGAATATTGGGATGAAAAAAGTCATATCTTTTTTGCTCGTTGTCACATATTGCATTGTATGTATTTCTTTTCAAATCAACAAAGTATTTGGAGAACAGGATGGGAAAAACATGAAAACTATTGGCTCTTTCAATGGCAGTGATCCTGCTTTTGTCAGTTATGCTAGAAAAAACTCTTCTGTTGAAGAAGTCAAGATAACAAGGGTGGTCGCATATTCCGACAAAACAAGCAAACAGAATCCCGTATCATATGCATCATACGCAGTTGATGATAATGAGTCTACAAAGTGGCAAAGTGTTTCCTTGTCCAAATCGGAAGAAGTGGCAATAACCTTCAGTTTTGAAGGAAATCATGCATTATCCTCAATCAGGATTTTGTCGCCACGGTTTCCAAAGAAGGTAAAAGTAACATATACCACCGAAACTGATGACGAGTCAAAACAGGTTGAAGTAGACATTGAAGAGGACGGAAATGATAAGAGGATAATCTTCTTGAAAGGTCTTGTTGCAAACAGTGTTACCTTAACTGCATCAGGCATTGATAGGTTTGAACTTTCCGAGGTTGAGTTTTTCACCGTTAAGAATGTTCTGGTGAGCGAGACGATCCCGCAGGATGCGCATAAGATTTCGAACCCATATAATTCAGACGCATACAAAGTGTCGGACAAGGGAAGCATGACTTTCAGGTTCAAAAGACCCAGGTCTGTTTTTAAAATCGAAATAAAAGCAAAAGGACTAAAAGGACTTGACATATATTATTCAAATGATGGACAAGAGACCTTGTTAAGACAGGTTGCCGGTCTTGCCGGTGTATCGGAAATTCAATATTTCGAATTTGATGCGGTCCATACGGATACGTTTACCTTAAAGGGTATTAATGAGTGTGAAATTTACAACATTAAATTCTATGAATGGGACACGGACAGTACTTCCTGGGCTGCAACGGATGGATTGGGAAGACGGGTTGAACTGATAGATGACGCAAAACGACAGAACAAGGAAGTGGGCATCTTTTACTTTTTTGCCCATTCTACTGAAACAAAGGGTGGTAAGCATTACGATGTCACCAGGATTCTGGAGGAAATTCCGGATGCCATGGAAAACGGAAGGGGTTTTGGACCATATATGACGCTGCATTGGTGGGGAGAACCTGCATTTGGATTTTACACCCAGACCGATGAGTGGGTTCTCAGAAAAGATGCCCAGATGCTATCCGATGCGGGTGTTGATTTTCTAATCTTCGACCTTTCAAACTTCAAGGCGGACAATCCTGCAACAGGTTACAAAAAGGAAATTCTTCTTTTGTGTGAAGTGTTCATGCAGGTTCGAAAAGAAGGTGGTAAAACACCAAAGTTCATGTTCTTCATGCCGCCTCTTGCACCTAATGCAGTTGCAGCATTTGATTTCTGGTGGGATAACATGTACAAGGATGGTTTGTACGAGGAACTCTGGTACAAATGGGACAATGGAAAACCAGTGGCGTTGACTTTCAGGGATCAGATAGAAGGAACAAGATATGTGGACTTTTTTGAAATCAGAAATGTGCAAAGAGCGATATCTCCATACTACACATCCTACAAGGATGACTGGCAATGGATTTCCGCTTATCCTCAGGGATACGGCTATTCTGACGAGTACCCCATTGAAGCGATGAATGCAAGCCCGGCACAGAACGTTACACTAAACAATGCTGATGAGGAATATCAGAAGTACAAGTTTGTCGGTTACCATATTGGCTTCAGCATAGGTTATGACAAGAATACAAGGACAACCATTACAAGAGGAAGAGACTTTATGGGTGGTGCCCCTGCAAGAGCGGAAGATCTTGAAAGGGCAATTTATGAGGGCTGGAATTTCAGGGAACAGCTGAATCATGTGCTTGAAAAGGATCCCCGTATTACATTTATAACCGGGTGGAATGAATGGACCATGTACAGAATCCCTGGCAATCTGGGAGTGAATGGAGTAACCGACCCTGATGGATTTTTTTTCTGGGATCAATTCAACTACAGGTACAACCGGGACATCCAGCCTATGGCCTACCACTACAAGGATGCCACCTATTATCAGATGGTTGAGTTTATTAGAAGGTACAAAGGGCAAACACATCCAAAAGGAGCAAAACCCATGACAATGAGCATGAATGGTTTTGATGACTGGCTTGATGTTGATGCTGCATACTATGACGACATTGGTGACATAACACATCGTGATGCGCATGCTTTCAACAATACACTCAAGTACACGAACACTTCAGGCAGGAACGACATAATATCGGCCAAGGTCAGCTATGATTCGGATTATGTGTACTTTTATGTAAAGACAAGGGAAGCCATGACACCATATACGGATCCGTCCTGGATGAGGTTGTTCATTCGTACGGAAGGCAAGGGATGGGAAGGCTACGATTACATATTGAACAAGAAATCTCCTACAGAAGCAAAAGCATTTCTTGAGAAATTTGAAGAAGGTTCATGGGACACAACGGTTGTCGGAGAGGTGGACTACGAACTTAAGGGAAGGGAGATGCAGGTAAGCATACCAAGAAAAATGCTTGGACTTACCAATACGGTTAGGTTTGAGTTCAAATGGCATGACAATATGCAGGAACAGGGAGAGGCATTGGACTTTACTACAAGTGGAGACAGTGCTCCTAATGGAAGGTTCAATTATGTTTTTTCAGATGTGTCGGAGGTTGAAAGGGAAACAAGCTTGAGAACATTGTTTATTACAATAATTATCATTTCGCTCCTGACAATCGTTTCAGCTCTTGTATATGAGTTCAAGTTTAAGAAGAAAGAGGTGTGAAAATGAAAACAAGACTTGTTGTTTTGATAGGAGTCATTTTCGTTTTGATATTATCTGTCATGGCAAGTGCACAGGGGAAAGCGGCATACAGGTTGGAGAGTGAAGTTCCTGCAAACTTTAATGGCTCAGGAAGCACCGCTTATTCAATGAGAGAAGAGGACACTGTAGGCATACAGTTTTCTCTGGCGAAAGATGCTCTTTTTGTGGGAGTGGGATGCCCTAGCTGGACTGACAATTTTGGCGAACTGACTTTCAAGTTGTATAAATTTGTCAAGGACTATGCTACAACAGTAAAAGGCAGTCCCATAATCACTCATACCTTTGTAGATTATATTGACAATGCGTATCTGGGTTTTGAGTTTACCGAGGATAATCCATTAAAGGCTGGAGAATATGTTATTGAAATAAGTGATGCCAGTGACGATATTGGTTTGGGTGTTGGCATTTGGACCACCCAGAAGTACCCGGGACAAAACTTGTTTGAAGACGGTGTTTACAATAATTCTCTGGCTGCGAGAATGCATGTGAAGTTCAAGGGTGAGGCTCCTGAAACACCTTATGGAGAGCTTACTCCTGTAAAGGAGGAGAACGGTGAAGTAAACGAGAGTCCGTATCCATTTCCTGGTGCCGTAATGAGATTCTCCGATTCGGATGCAGATTCATATTATACTATGTCGGGCGCCCGTTACATAGATGAAATGACAATAGAAAACGGTATTCTTAAAATACCGGTACAGTCTGGTAACGATCCTCAATTCATTATTGACATACAGGCATCGCTGGAACCTGTTCCTTGTGATGAGTATCCGATAATGCTGATCAGACTGAAGAGGCCGGAAGGCTCTCCTTTGACGGGTGAAATCATGTTCAACACAACTGATTTTCCTGGTCCGGTTCTAGGCGCTTCAGTTGGCGTGACATATGAAGACACCACTGAATGGCAGGATGTTATTGTTGATTTGTCAGCCAACAAGAATTACAAGGGAGAGCTTTTAACCTTCAGATACGATATTGTTCATATGTCTGATAAGGAATACCTGTTTGAGATTGAGTATATTCTGTTTTTCGGAACTGTTGAGGCTGCAAGGAACTTTGACATGAGCACATTACCAACTCCTTCGCCAACACCTGAATCTACTCCAACTCCTGAAAAAACATCTGTGCCTGCCAAAACTGAAACAGCTGCAACTCAAAGTCCAAGGAATGAGGAAAAGGGTGGCACAAACAATGATGTCATTCTGGGTGTTGCCGCAGCAGTTTCAGCAGTTTCAGCAGTGGTGGTTGTTGTTATTGTGGCAAGAAAAAGGAGATAACTATATGTCAAATTGCAGATATGAGCTTTGTAAATGTTTTGACATGATTGATGAATATGATGTGGTTGTAGCTGGTGGAGGAGCTGCAGGTGCTTTTGCTGCGATATCTGCAGGAATGCTTGGTGCAAGAACACTGCTTATAGAAAAGAATGGCAGACTTGGGGGAACCATCACCAGTGCAGGTGTCAATTTCCCTGGACTGTTCCATGCCTGGGGAAGACAAATCATCTCTGGCCCTTGCTGGGAAGCCATTATTAGAACCGTAAGTTTTGACGGCATACAGCTGCCTGATTTCGAATCAACACCTAGAATGCACTGGCAGCATCAGATACCGGTCAACATGTTTACATACTCTGTTGTTTTGGACAATATGTGCAAAGAATCGGATGTGGATGTAAGGTTTCACACCATGGTTTCCTTTGCTGAAGAAAACGAGGATTGCATTATTGTTGTAGTCACTTCCAAAGAAGGATTGTGGGCGGTTAAATCAAAAGTTCTCATAGATGCGACAGGAGATGCAAATGTAGCAGGAATTCTGGGTTATGAAAGAGTAAAAAGCAGATGCCTTCAACCGGGTACGTTGGTGAATAATCTAACAGGGTACGACAGGAAATCTCTTGATAAGGAAGAACTTGAAAGAAGAGAAAAGGAAGCTTTGCGCAAAGGCCTTGTGAGTAAAGAAGACTTGCAGGGAGCAAGCCTTTATTATCATCTGATGAATGGCAGGTTGAACATGCATGTTACGGATATAGATGGGTCTACTTCTGTTGGAAGAACCAATGCGGAAATGAAGGCAAGGGAAACGTTATGCAGGGTTGTAGGTTTCCTAAAGACGATACCCGGTCTTGAGAATATTAAGGTTGAGTATTGTGCTGAAGAGTGCGGTATCAGGGAGACGTACAGGATAGTGGGTGAAAAGGTGATTACTGCGGAGGAGTATGTTGATGGTCATGTATATGATGATGCTGTATGTCATGCCTTTTACCCAATAGATCTGCATGTGGCTGATGGCATAAAGCAGGTGTTTTTAAAAGAGGGGATTGTGCCGACAATACCATATGGAGCTTTGATACCAAAAGGATCCAGAAGATTATTGGTGGCAGGAAGATGCATTTCAGGTGATACTGATTCCATAAGTGCAATAAGAGTGCAGGCTCCCTGCATGGCCATGGGTCAGGCTGCAGGCGTTGCTGCATTTATTGCTGCGAGAAATAATGTTCATGTCAGGGATGTGGACATCAACGATATTAAAAACAGACTTGTTGAAATTGGAGCTATTGTGCCGGATAAGTGTGGACAGGGCAAGTAACATCTGGTAACATAATGCGTAACAAGTAATTGGATTTTCATGGAGGTATATGAATGGGTTCAATTTTCAGAGTTACAGATTATGGAGTGGTTCCAGACAAGGAAGAATTGCAGACTGAAGCTTTGCAGAGAGTGTTTGACATGTGCAAAGAAAATGGGGGAACAGTTTTAATACCGGAAGGCAGGTACCGTACCGGTGGTCTTCGCATGTGGTCTGATACAACTCTTTTACTAGAGTCAGGAGCATATATTCTGGGATCTGATATATGTGAGGATTATCCCGTGTTTGATGTGCCAGAGGGCATGGAACTTCGTACGGATATGGAGTTGATTCCCAATTACTATCACTACAAGCCATGGAAGGAGTACAGAAGAGCAATCATATCCGTTTATGGTGGCAGGAACATATCAATAATTGGTGAGAAAGGTTCTGTTATAGATGGTGACGATTGTGCGGATCCCAATGGTGAGGAGGGTTACAGGGGACCACATGCCATATTCATCACCAATGTTGAAAATGTCGTACTTGAAGGATACACCATACAGAATTTTGGCAATTTTGCACATCAGATAGACAAATGTACTAATATAGCAGCGAAGAATCTTGAGTGTTATGGTGGCAGTGACGGTTTCCATCTTCATTTCTGCAAGAATACAGTAATAGAAGACTGTATCATACATACAGGGGATGACTGCATTGCAGGTATCAATGTTGACGGGCTTGTTGTTCGAAACTGTGATATTAACACTTCCTGTGATGCTTTCAGAATGGGAGGAAGCCATATTCTGGTTGAAAACTGCCACATATGGGGTCCAGGAATATATCCTCACAGGATGACAATTGTTCAGAACCGTTATACAGAGGCTGTAAGAAGAAAAGACAACGCTCTTCCAAGAGAGGCAGGACGCCATAATCTTGTCAGCATATGGCTTCATTTTGCAAGTGAGGTGTTTCCATCGGACGAGCCGTATCATGACATAACCATAAGGAATTGTGTGATTGAGAATGCGGACAATTTCCTTGTATATCAGCCCAATGAAATACTTCAGAGGGGTGCGGAACTCAAGGAGTTGAAGCTAGACAATGTGACACTAAGGGGAATAAAGAACATGTTTAATGTTCAATGTCCTCCTGACAGACGCCCAGTAATTACAATACTTCCTTAAACGATGTTTTCTGGAGCAGACTATTGCTGGTCTGCTCTATTTTCCTATCGTGAATTTATCTGATTCCCCAAGGTCCAATGCTTCAATAATTGCAGTGAAGTTCGTCATTGCATTTTCAAATGTTTTCGGATGATGCGCATCACTACCAAGATAGAATTTGCAGTTGCATTCCTTTGCTATTCTGTATGGACGCAGGACTCGTTGCAAAGCTTCACCTTCAAGTTGAAAATATGAGAAGTTAAGCTCAAAGCCTGCTTTCTTCTTTGCTATACTTGAAAATAGTTCTTTGAATGTTTCATCGGATATGAGATCCAATACCTTCAAATGGTCATCAAAACTGTTTGGAGCCATCAAAGGGCAAGTCAGATGTGCAATACCAATTTTCTCAAATGGAAGATCCATATCCAGGAGTTTTTCGAGTCGTGTTACATATAAAAATGCCCTTCTTTCAACAGATGTTTCATTCTCATCTATTGTAAAGGACATCATGTGCAGGTGGGTTGTGGGAATTATAACAAAGTCAAAATCGTCAAATCTTTCTTCAGATATGCCTAATCTGAAGTTTTTGTCCATTTCCGTTTCGCAACCGAAATAGAATTTGACCGAATCACTTTCAGGTAGTGGAAGTGCTTTTTTCAGATGTTCATAGTTTTGATTTTCATAAAACTCGTTAGGGTCAGATATCCTTTCATCCCAGAAATGGTCAGTCAGACATATGCTTTTCAAATTGTTCCTTTTTGCATATTCAAGTATACTCTCCGTTGTCTGCATTGGATCATTGGAGCACAGAGACAGTTGTGAGTGGATATGCAGGTCGTGATCCATGCTGAATTTCATATTAACCTCCTGTTAACATGTTTATTTGAATAATACATCGATAAATGTAAATGTCAATCTGGGTGACAGGTTCCTTTTATGTATCATTCTTTCCCTGTTAATTGCGTATGAACATAAATGGCTGCTGCTATGGTGAATGCAAATGCTATGAGTGATGTAACCTGTTGTGCAAAGATTCGCATGCCAAACAGTTTGTTTCCATTATTCTGTATATATGCTACGAGAGAACTGGTTACCAATGTTGTCAGGAAACCAACCACTCCGGAAGTTGCCTGGCTCGTTGCAAGTGCGTCGGATCTCATTTCTACCGGAGCATAATCAAATACAAGATTAACAAGTGCGCTGTTAATGCCACCCAGTGCTATTCCATGAAAAATGTTAAACAGGACAAAAATGACTTTTCCATTGGAAGGCATGGCAAATGCGTTAATAAGAAAACCACACGCCATTACCAGGAAACATAAACGAATCATTACAGCAAAGGAATTACGGTCTGCATACCTGCCCCAGAATCTGGAGACAAAAATCCTAACCATGCTGTATACAATGCTTAATATGGATACAAATTTCAAGCTGAACCCAAGTTCCTTGATCATGTAGGTGCCGTAAAAGGGAATGGTGGAGTATGAAGCCATGTTCCAGATGATAAACAGGAGAATGACTTTTCTTACATTGGTATCTTTAAGCACAAATGCAAATTGCTTGAGGGCATTTCCTTTGCCATTGTTCTGAGAAGGTTTTTCAACTGATAACACCATCATCAGTGTATGTAAAACCATAAGAATGAACATGACAATCGCACAGATTATGAATGCTTTTCTGATGTCACCTGAGGATTTGAAATGGTCTACTAAAGCACCCATGAACAGGGTGAACATCATTCCGCAGATCAATGATACTATTTCCTTGTTCGCAGTAAACCTTCCACGCATTTTGTCATCAACAAGCGACATGAACCAGTTTATTTTCAGAGGGTGCACCATGTTATAGAAGAAATATGCAAGGAAAATAGCAATCACAAAGATAACAGTTTTATTATTCTTTTCAAATCCTGCAAGAGGAAGAACATATAAAAGCATGAACAAAAGCTGGTTGACAACACTGAATGTTGTAACTGTCTTTTTTACATACTTGAGTTTCAGAAATATGGCCAGCAGTTGAAAAACACATCCAAGGGAGATAAATGAAGATATTATTCCTGTCAGACTATCCGATATGCCCAGTTCTGTTGTAATTGTTGCAAGAAAGGAACCTGTTACAAGTATTGAGATTAAATACTCAAACATTGCTTCGAATATGTGCATTGTGCGGCTTCTTTCGTATTTGTTTTTACTCATTGAATCACCTTTTATATCCATCTGTATGCTTGATTTTTGCAAGCAAAAAACCGCCTGTAAAGCGGTTATCATATTTATGCAAATGTTGTATGTTTATAAATTAATCAGCACTGCAAAATAGTGTTGTTTTCTAAAGTGTTCCAGGGCTGCATATGCTTCCTTTATGTCATCGAACAGCGAGAAGATTGAAGAACCTGAGCCTGTCATCATGGTTCCAAGCGCGCCTGTCTGCATCATCTCCTGCTTAAGTTTTTTTATTTTGGATTTGCTGTCAAGGACAGGGTATTCAAGAACATTCTTCATGTTCCTGGCAAAAGCATGCAGGTCACCCTGCTTCAGCAGCTTAATGAGCAAATCCGTATCAGGATGGGCTTCTTTTGGTATGTGCATTGTGTCATACTTGCCATACACTTTTTCAGTGGACACAAAAACACCTGGATTTACAACAAGCATGTATCCCTTATTAAGAGGTGGAAGAGGGGATACTTCTGTGCCTGTGCCTTTTGCCAGCACACACCCTCCATAAACCAGAGCAGGTACATCTGATCCGAGTGGCTTTGACATTTCTGCCAGTTGTTCAGTTGAAAAACCTAGCTTGTATAATGTGTTAAGTCCGGTGAGTACAGAAGCTGCCTTGGAGCTTCCACCGCCAAGGCCACCTCCAACGGGTATTCTCTTGTTTATGTTTATCTTTACCTTGTCAGTGATACCCGCCTTGTTCATAAGCATTTCCGCTGCTTTGTATGCCAGATTTCTTGAATCCGTAGGCAGTGTTTTCTTGTTGCAGGTCAGTTCTATGGATGGAGTGTCAGATTTCTCGGTTGATATGGTTATCATGTCGTAAAGTGGAATTGTCTGCACTATCATAAGCACTTCATGATAACCGTCATTCCGTGTTCCCAGTATGTCCAATGATAGATTAACTTTTGCTTTTGATTTTACGATTATGTTACCCATACATTACTCCTGCCATTTTTGCATATATTTGAACACGTTTTATTATACATTCTTGATTATGCATAATCAATATCCTTTGCCTGTTTTAGCAGCAATGCATATCTGGCTTCAAGTGCTTTTATCAGGAAAAGGTAGTAGGAGATGCAGTCCTTGTCCGTAGTGTTGTTAAAATTATTATACGCGGACCGTATCTGGATATTAGTCTTGTACAATTCTTCCTGCAGCATTGCATACTCCATCTCAAGACGCTTTTTCTCTTTTTTCTCTCTATCAAACTCTCTTATTCTGTCAAATATCTTTGTTGCATTGTTTTTCAGAATCCCAATCATTTTCGATCCCTCTTTTACAGTTAGAAATCTTCATGTCTAATCAGTTCATATATATGCTTTGCCAGTGTAATTAGAATTGACATCTTCCAATTTTTTAAGGATAAAATGCAAGTATTAGTTAAAAATACATTTGAAACTAGTTTAGGTAAATCAAAGCTTTTGAAGCGGAATTGGAGGAGAATATGAAGGCAAGAAACTTTGTAGCGTCAACATTGGTTTTCTTAATGCTTGTAGGACTTACAGTATACGGAATATATTACAACAAAATGGCTCATGACTACGAAATAGCTCTTGAAAACCAATACAACCGTGCCTTTACCGACCTGATGGAACACACAAGCAGTGTGGAGGAGTACCTGCTCAAAGCATTGGCAACCGGCACTCCTCAAAAGCGTGCCCAGCTTTTGGAGAATGCCTGGAACAGTGCAACTCAGGCAGCTGCATGTCTGAGCATGCTTCCCATGAATCACAACATGACATCAAAAGTACAGAACTTTCTGGTCCAGATAGGTGACATATCCTATTCGTGGAACAACGGAGCAATCAGAGGAGAGAGAATAACTGACGATGATTACAAAACCCTGACACAGTTCTATGGATATGCGACAGAGCTGAATTCGGGTCTTTATGCGGTATATTCCGACTTTACATCCCAGAGGTACAACTGGCGGGACATTCAAAAGGATTCTGACAGGATTTTTTCAGATGATACGGTACTTGAGAAGTATGAATCCTTGAGCAAGCTGACAAAACCTTTTGAAAACTATCCTTCACTCATCTATGATGGCCCCTTCTCAACGCACATGTCGGATATCAAACCCAAAGGTTTGAAGGGAGACAAGATAACACAGGAACAGGGAGCGGAGAAAATCTACAAGTACTTCAGCGACAGGAAGCCTACCGTAAATGTGACTGAGAACAACAGAAACGCAAACATCAAGACTTTCAGCTACACTGTAAGTTTTGAGGAAGAAGATGTTCATGTTGCATACATGGATCTGACAGAGGTAGGAGGCATGATATATTACTATCTGATGTATAGGGATATTGGAGAGCCAAACCTTGGTGCCGAGGAAGCAACGCAAGTAGGAAAGGACTTTCTGGCAAGGCTTGGAGTTGTTGATATGGAACCCTCCTATCACATTATTGAAGACAACTTAGCAACCATCAACTTCGTATATGTAAAAGACGGAATCAAGTACTATCCCGACATGATGAAGGTTAAAGTCGCTCTGGACACGGGAGAAGTAGTTGGTCTTGAGAGTCACGCCTATATTACAAGCCATCATGACAGGGAAACTCCTACTCCGAAGATAACAGCCGAAGAGGCATTGGAAAAAGTAAGTCCTTTGCTGAATGTGGAAGAAGTGAATAAAGCGGTAATACCGAATGACTTCGGCGGTGAACATTTTGTTTATGAGTTTAAATGCACCAAAGACGATAGAAACTTCCTGGTATATATAGATGCGGAAGATGGAAGTGAAGTTGAAGTCCTGATCCTTCTTGAAAATGAAAACGGTGTTCTCACAGTTTGAAATTTTGCAAGGAACCTATATGTTTTGTATAGGTTCTTTTTTTTATGCCGGTATAAATGAAAAGAGGTGTTAATAGAATATATAATGATAATGTGATATAATTGGGGGTAGTCCAATGGGTTTGTTCAGCAGGCTGAAGAGTTTGTTCGGAGGTTTTTTTGGAGTAGTGACTGGAAAAATTGAGAAAAATAACCCGGAGTTGCTCATAGCGGATGCAGAAATGAGAATCCAAAAAAGCCGGAAGGCAGCGGAGAAACAATTGATAGAGATACAAACCTGGGCAGAGATGGTCCGTCTCGACATGAGAGAGGCGGAGAAAAGACTGAGGGATGTACAGGACAAAATTGAGGTGGCAACTCTCGAAAAAGACAGAATCCTTCTGGCAGAGCTTTTGATTCAGGAAGAAGAGTATACAGAGCAGTATCTTGAGAAGAAGGAACTCCATGAAAGGGCAGTACAGGAAGCTTTAAGAGTTCGGGACCACTTCAAACACTTTGAGGCAGAGATGAAGAGCAAGTTGAGGGAACTTCAGAATATCAAGTCCCAGACGCATCTTGCACGCATGCGTGAGAACATTATAGCGCTTGACAATACATACGGGGCTTCCAATGGATTTGGCAGTTCCGAGATGCAGGAAAGCATGGATAGACTAAGAAGGCTGGTTAATGAAAGATGCGCAAGAGTCATGGCAACTGAGCAGCTTAGAAGAGACAGCACCGACTACAGAATCAAGCAGATTGACCATAAATCAAGATGGACAAAAGCACAGGCGAGAGCTGATAGGCTTATTGCCGAAAAGTGTGGAGATTTTTAACAGGATGTGATTATTTGGATGAAGGTTTATACGGGCACGGATATGGTCGAAGTAAGTAGAATAAAGGAAGCAATTCTGAACTCAAAAGAATCCTTTTTGAATAAAGTTTTTACAAAACAGGAACAGGAGTACTGCAATTCAAAAAAGGCGCACATGTATGAAAGTTATGCAGCGAGATTTGCTGTAAAAGAAGCTGTTTCCAAAGCATTTGGAACTGGTATTGGAGGAGAGGTTGGTTTGCTTGATGTGGAAGTGATGAATGGAGACAGGGGAAAACCAATATTGATACTTCATGGAAAGGCTTTGGACCTTTACAATTCTTTAAATATTGTATCTTCCGACATATCCATTTCCCATACAAATGAAAATGCAATTGCTTTTGTTGTAATGGTGGGCAAGTGACAGGCTGCGTGTGCAGTCTGTTTTTTTTGTCTTGAAATTGTCTGTTATTTTAAGTTAAAGGTATGTATTGTACATTGTTGAGTTGAAAAAAGATACATAGAATCAAGATAAGTTGTAGAGAGAAAGTGCAAACGTTATATTCAGGAGGGTATGTTCATGAAAAGGATTGTACTTGTTCTATTGACCGTTTTATCTTTTTGCATTACTGCTTCCGCCCAGACAGTTATCTTTGAAGATGATTTGAATGCGGGCGAATTTTCACAGACTGAATTCTTCACCTACTTCAACTTGTACAATGCAAACAGTGATAATTATGTAATGGAAGGGGACAACGGTTACTTCCATGGAAAATGGACTGAAGGTGCAAGTGCTGTTTATATCGATCCAGTTGAAGACTACACTTTGCATGTGGATTTTTCAACAGCAGGCACCACCGATAAACCTAAGAATACATACAGGTCGTTCATTGCAATACGTGTTGCAGAAACAGCCAAGAGTTTCCTGTTTGAACCGGACAATGGCCAGGACCAGGAGGCATTTGCTTTTCTTGGTGCCAGCGGCATATACTTCTACTGTTATGAAAATTACGTTGAGGTGGGGATACATGCAAACAAGAATGACGGTACGGCAGGTCCTGTAAATGCACCCGAAGGATATGGAGCCATTGGCGAAGTTGATGATGCATCAAAAAGGGATTTTGGAGTCTATTCGGTTTCGGCTTTTTTTGAGCTTCCTGAAGGCAAGACCTTCAATGATTTTGTCAGTGTGAAGATTGTTGATGAAAAGGACAAAGTGACTTTTTATGTGGAAGACACATTGATTTGTGAAATAGCAATGAGTGATGTTGAAAATGTTGTCGTTCAACTTGGACCGAACTATTGGAATGAGAGTAGAAGAGGAGAGGAAATAGTGGCTGAGGTCTGTTACAGGACGGTTACTGTCAAGGATGCTTCCGGAAATGAAGTTGTAAAGGTTGAGGGAGCAGTTGTTCCTGCAGGTGGCCTGTTGGGATTTGGCAACAGGGCAAACTCTTTCAAGGTGGACAATGTGAAAATTGCTCTGAATTATGAGGTTACTCCTCAGCCAACAACTGTGAAAACTGAAGCACCAGCCACGGATAATTCCAAAACATCACCAACCCCTAAGGCACATTCAAGTACAGGGTCATCGAAGATCTTTTCTGTGATTCCGGTAATTTTAATTGGTCTTTCAGTATTGATAATTGGTGGTATTGTAATAATTCTACTTGTGACAACCAAGAGGAAGCAAGGTTGATACATGGAAATGACATGACATTATTTCTGGATGCTGATTTTAAGCCCGATATTCAAGGCAACGATGCCTTGCAATTTTCGGGCTTCTTTATTTTGGAGGGAAAAAGTGAATTATGCAAAGGTGTCAGGAAGCGGCTTAAACGAGTATTTGGATAAGTATGATGTTCTGGTGTGCTGTCTTAGAAAGTCGAGAAACAAGGCAAAACGTCTTGCCATATTTGAATTGTCGACTGTTCTAAGAAAGGTTGGCGGAATATTTGTCTTCAATGGACTTTTTGTAGCCGGTCAAAATCAGATGGCAGTGGTGGACATGTCCGGCAAATCAAAAACGGGAGGAATTGTTGAATGAATATTGCTGATCTTGTTGTGATTATTGTGATTCTATTATTTGGTTTTCTAGGGTACAGAAGAGGACTGCTTATGGGCATCTATTCCATTGGAGCATATTTCATTGCCATATTTCTGGGATTTATATTGAGAAAGCCCGTGGTTGCGTTTCTTAACAAAACTCCTCTTCATGACAAGGTGTACGATAATGTATACCAAAGACTGGTGGAGCACCATGCATCCAAAGGTCAGGAAGCTCTTGCAAACACGGAAGACTATATTGAGAGCTTGAAACTACCATCACTTATTGAAAACTTTCTTAAGAAGAACATTCATAACAAAGAGGGAGCGTTTGAAGCTCTTGCTGAGAGCATATGTGACAAGGTAACCGCATTTGTCATCAGTATTCTTGCTTTCCTGGTTACATTTATTCTTGTGTTGATTTTAATGATTGTTTTGAAACGCATAATCAAGTTTGCAAGAGAACTGCCTGTTGTAAAGCAGGTGGATTCGGTTGGGGGTATAATGCTTGGAGTTTGTGAAGGTGTATTGATTATATGTGTTGCTCTTCTTTTTATTTACCTCTTCTCCTCAAGAGAAAGTTTTGCACCGGTTGTGCAGAAAATAGAGGATTCAACCATAGCCAGGCTGTTCTTTGAAAAGAACTTTCTAGCAAACATCATATCAAAATTAAAAATTTTTGGTGCAAGCATGTTTCGGTAGTTGATTTTTTAATCAATATGTTGTATTATGATACGGTGTGTTTCACACTTTATTAAAAAATTGTGTTGTTGACATTCATATTGGATTATGTTAGATTATACAGTGCGCTTTATTTTATTGGGGGTGTATTAAGTGAGAGTTAACATTACACTTGCATGCACGGAATGCAAGCGAAGAAATTACACAAGCAAGAAAAGCAAAAAGAACAATC
>DUPL01000048.1 GCA_012838385.1 Clostridiaceae bacterium | reverse complement strand
AGCCTTCAAGAAAGAAAGACTTAATCCGGAAGATGCAGCAAGATGGCCTTCAAATTGGCCTGAAATAGCAGAGATGCTGAATAATCAGGACAGACCTGTTCAGATAGGGTCTTATCCTTGCGGAATATTTGGCACCTTGAGAGATTTGATGGGAGTGGAAGGTAGTCTTCTGGCATTCTATGATGAACCTGAACTTGTCAAGGACATTATGGATTACCTGACAGACTATTGGATTTACCTGTTCGAAAGAGTATGCAAGGATGTAAAGGTTGACATATTGCATATCTGGGAAGATATGTCGGGCAAGCAAGGCTCGTTGATTTCGCCTGCACATATCAGAGAATTCATGTTGCCAAATTACAGAAAATTCAAGGACCTGTGCGACAAGTACGACATTCCTGTTTTTATGGTGGATACCGATGGCAACTGCGAGGAACTTATACCTATCTTTGCAGAGGCAGGCGTTAATCTTATGCTTCCTTTTGAAGTTGCCGCAGGATGTGATGTTGTTGCATTGAGAGAGAAATACCCCTACATGGCCATGATGGGCGGTATTGACAAGAGAGAGATAGCCAAGGGAAAGGAAGCCATTGATAGAGAGCTAGAAAGAATATCACCCCTTCTCAACAAACCAGGCTACTTCCCTGCCCTTGACCACCTCATTCCTCCTGAGGTGAGTTATGAGGATTACAAATATTTTGTAAACAGGCTAATAGAAATGATAAAGTGTTAAAAATAAAAAATAATTTTTATTTGAAAGGATATAAAAAGGGCCGCTGCGTTTATGCAACAGCCCTTTGAATCTACCTTGTTTCAATCTCAGTTATCATGATATCCTCCGGATAAGCATCCACAAACCTTATTCGGATGTAATGGTATGCGCCTTTCAAGTCATGTTCCAGTGTTGTGCCACTTGTTGCTTTCTTCGAGTTGTCCACAATCACCTTCCAATCCTTTAACTTTGGATCGTTCGTACCTTCTATGAAGTACTTCAAGCCAGCTTCTTCTTTCAAACGGATAACGATAGTGGATAGTTTTGCTTTTCCACCCAGAGCTACTATTGCATGTGGTTTTTCATCATCAGCTCTAGGTACCCAATACAGGTCATGCTCTCCATCAGTAAGACATGTTGACCAGTGGGTTGTAGCCCTATCACCATTTTTTGTTGAAGAGACTATAACAGGTTTGCCTTTCAAGCTGGTGATATTCATCTCTTCATCATCAGGAGCAACCAGCTTTACACTAGTCTTTCTGCCTTCCACCTGAACTGATACCGTACCCTCTGCATCCGCAGTATATTTTTGTGTTTTACCGTTTATCACAACTTCATACTCCTTGTTTGGAGTCTGGTTGATGAACTGGAAGTATATCGGAGTTTTAGGATCATCCATTGCAACCAGCTCAAACTCATAAAGGGACTTGTAGGTAATTTCCATATCCACTTGTCTAAAACGGTATTTAACAACACTACCCGCCATGCTTTCGTGAATGAATGGTGCTATATTCAGCCTGTCATGCAGTGGCTGGAATCCGTATCCGTAAGTGTACAATCCCCATATCGGATGTACCAGGGTGGGCATACTGTCATACCATCCATAGTCTGCAGGTGTTACTCCATCCCTCTTGTATGCGGTAGCGCCTACGAATCCGGTCTTCTCAAACAGTTCAGTAAACCTGTTAATATATCTTGGAATTAGGGATCTGTCGCCGTAAATCGGGAAACCCGAATAGAAATCACCGTCTGGCGCTCCATACCATCCCCCATTCATGCCTAGCATGGATTTGTTGTAGTCATCGGACTGGTCAGCCGGTCTGTTTTCATTCAGTATGTCCAGGACATTCATTACATGGAAGGGCAAATCAAATACCGCTGTATATCTTTCAACCGACTCTACCATGAGTTTGATTCTATCCTTGTCTACAATTCCGCCTCTTATGGCAGCTCCCTGGACTGGCAAATACAGTATGTCAAGGTTATCAGAACCATAAAGAAAGGTATTTGTATTGTCGCTCCACATGAGTCTGTTAAAGTCTTCTTTAATCTTTTCAGCCAAATTCAGATAATGATTTACTAAATCTGCATACTGGTTTCCATATAAAGCCTCCAAAAGGGTTGAGAATTTTACTAGTGTTTCATAATACATGGCTGAGGTATATCCATTGTACATGCCGGCTGTGTGCTCCCAGTAATCATTCATGTTCAGTTCGTTTTCAGTTACAAGATTTTTACACAGCCATACCTTTCCGTCCAGGTACATTTTTTCCTGGCTCTCCAACGCCTTGATGCAGGATTCAACCATTGAGTCGAAGAATTCCTTGTCGCCTGTCAGGTTATACAGATAAATATTGGCCAAAACATAACCAGGAATCATATCACTGTACTTGCTGCCCCAGTTGTCATGTGTAATCCAGGGGTACGGACTTGTAATATGTCCATCCAGTGCTTGAAGTTTGTCTCTAATTACTTTTAAACCGTTCTTCTGAGATTCCAGTGCAGCATCATCCATAAACAAACCAACAATGCAGGTATTCCAATGCTGTTCCAAGGCAGGTAATTCAAGGAAGTGGTTTGGAGACTCAACCGCAGTACCCATGTCATGGTCCATAATCATAAGCCTTCCATAGTTGTTAAGTGCGTATGATAAAAGCTCCTGATCAAAGCCTTTCAGTTTACCCAGTTCAAAATATTGGTTATAGTCTGCAGGCCTTATGAAAAACTCCACAACATCAACCTGCCCACCAAGCATTTTTACCGGCCTGTAAATCTTTGCATCCTGAGCCACAGTCCTGCCCGAATAAGAACCCCAGCCATCTTCATGACCCAGGTACCTAAGCTCTTTGTCAGGTGCTGCAATAGTGACATTCATCTCAAGATGTTTAAACTCGCCGTCTTCATACCTTCTTACACAGGTAGCGTAATCCCTGTCTGTACTACCATCAAATCTGAAGGCATACTTTTTATCAGGAGATGAAATCAGACTGAAAGTGATATCTTCAACTCCTCTGTGTACATTGCCACGCTCAAATCCTGCTTCACCTTTTTCAGCAAGGTATCCAGCTCCAGCAGACAGAAAGTTTCTCATATTGGACGCTTTGCCTGCTATCCAGAAGTTTGAACCTGATCGATGCCATCTAATATTTTCAACCGCATCCTGTTCAAGGTTGATTGAAGGAAATCCCTGGTGTGTTATGCTAATTTCGTTTTTTATGGTTCTCTTAATAGTTGCTTTGGTTTCATAAGGAGTAAAATCTAGACGAACTTCGTACTGAGTGTTCTCCTCTTCAAAATTCAAAACTGCAGCATAGTTCTCCTCGTCTATCTCTTCAATCTCGATGCCGGGGTCGGCATCGAGATTAAGACTTGAAAAGGAGTGGTCCTTTGTTTCATACGACAGATAAATACCCCTGCCAGGAGCAAGGATGTTATGTTCTTTGGCTATTAACCTGCTAACTTGAAACTTCCCGTCATAATTAATTTCGATGCTGTAACCAAAACCTTTGTAGTATACGGTTTTTTCATCCGTATTATGTAAAAACTCCACTTTCTCACTCTGCTGTTTGATAATGTTCATATATACCAAAACTCCACTTATGAGCAAACCAGCAATCAATATGACTGCGACAATTGCTATGAATTGAGATCTGCTCATTAACTCTTCCTCCTTTTTGGTAGTACAACAATAAGTATTATTGCGACGACTGCCAATACCACAACACCACCAATAACTATCCCAACCATGGATTCCATATCAGACTTGTCATCCTTGTCCTGTTTTCCACTGGTTGTTACCGGCTTTGTTGTTGCAGTTTGCTTTGGCTGCTCTGTTTCACTGGGCTCTGGAGTAGGAGTTTTCGGCACCTCTGTTGGAAGAACAATCTCGAAGTTTTCAGCATCTTCCATGGTATCGAAGAATCCTATGTATCTAATAAAAATCTCGCCACAATGAGCACCGTCGGTTTGAACAGCAGCCTTGTCCATGGAAGCAGTAAATATATCTAATCTGAACTGTGTAACTTTTTCCACCGTTTCGTTTTCCCAACCCAAATCAAATATCAGGGTAATGTATTCCTCGGCACCGGAAATAGCTGTTGCACAATCCTTAGGAAGATCAACATAATGTGCAGAGTTAGGATCTTTTGGATCCTCATCATACCAGTAATATGCAGTAAAATTGTCAAAGGCATTTTGAGCTCCAACCTCATCCACCCTGACCATCATTTTTAAAAATCTTTTCTGTGTAGATGATACATCCAGATCCAGTTCGTTGCCTTGTATGGATACACCTCCATAGCGTCTGGCCCAATTGACATTATACAATTTGCCCATGTACGCAAGTTCATCATCGTCATATGCAAAATAGTCAAGATTCTCATTTTCACCGGCCCAGTTGTACTCGGGTTCAGTAAAGTCATATACTACATATGACTCTTCGGCGTGTGAGAATGACAAAGAAAACACCATCAACATTAGTAATACACATATAATTGTTTTTCTAAGCATATTAAATTCTCCTTCCAAATATTCAATTCACATGAATTCGTAATATATTCGTCAAATTATAACAACACAAAACATACCAGTCAATTCACATTTCAGACATAAGTTTACATAGATCTAATATTTTTAATAGCTTTTTAAATATACAAAAAAACGCCATGATTTATTTTAGAGAAGAGGATAATTGCAGTAAACACTTCTGTGTGATATCCTTGAATAGAAGAAATCGATACGTCAGAAAGGAGATTCTCATGAAGAGGGTAAGTGTTATTCTTCTTGCTGTATTGCTTCTTTTTATTGCAGGCTGTAAAAATGGCAGCGTAAACAAGGAGGAGTTTGTATTGTATAATGGTCCATATTCAGACGTAAACGGTGTTCTTGTCGGTGTAGATGATCTGGGCAGAGAGTTATCATATTTAGACATTACCGAAATAAAAGAAGAAAAACTGGTCGGCATCTTCTACTTTTTATGGCAAGGACAGCATGGAACAGCGGGACCTTACGACATTACCAAGATACTTAAAAACAATCCCGATGCCATTCTCTCTGAAAAGGATTGGAAAGCAAGCGGTGGCGGCGGATTGTATGAACATCATTTTTGGGGAGAACCACTCTTCGGCTACTATACCTCGGATGATACCTGGGTAATGACGAAGCATGTACAGATGCTTACTGATAGTGGTGTTGACTTCATTGTCTTTGATACAACAAACGGTTTTCCCTATTCAAAACAAGCTTTAAAACTGTTTGAAATACTTGACAAGTATCACCAACAAGATTTCAAAGTGCCAAAATGTGCATTTTACACAAGCGGTTCAAGCGGTAAAACAATGAATGCAATTTACAAGGAAGTATACAAGAGGCATCCGGAATACAGTCATATCTGGTTATACTGGGATGGAAAGCCAATGATTATTGGAGACCCGAATGACCCTGCAACAAGTCAGGAAGTTAAAGACTTTTTCAGGATTAAACAGCGCCAATGGCCTGATGAAAAGAATCCCGATGGCTCCTTTAAACATTACGATGATGGTTTTCCATGGATTTCTTTTGAGGATAAACAGTGGGTATTCAGAGACAAGAATGGCAACCCCGAACTAATGAGCGTTTCCGTTGCACAACATCTGGATACAATACGGTTCAGCTCGGATTGGTATACCAAGGACCACAAGAACAGGTCCAGAAACTACCATAACGGCAGGAATGATGATTCTGAAGACGCATATCTATACGGTTACAACTTTGCAGAGCAATTCGAGTATGCTCTCTCTTTTGACCCCAGAGTTATCTTTATTACAGGTTGGAATGAATGGGTTGCGCAAAGACAGCCCGGGGTTCCCAATGAACCCATTGTCTTTGTTGACTGTGCCGACCTTGAGAATAGTAGAGACATAGAGCCAATGCAAGGCTATTATGGCGACAACTACTATATGCAGATGACTGAATATATAAGGAAGTTCAAAGGAGCTCCTGCCCGTGTCAACACAGGCAAGGAAACAACCATTGATATCAGTGGGGATTTTTCTCAATGGCAGCAGGCAAGTGCTGTCTACAAGGATTATATAAACGACATAGTTAACAGGGATGAAAGAGGATTTGGCAAGGAGAGATACATAAATCAGACAGGCAAAAACGACTTTGACGTGATGTGTGTAATGCATGATGCCAAATACGTATATTTTTACGTAAAGACTGTAGATGACATACAAAATGATACAAACAACAGCATGACCTTGTTTATTAATTCCGGTCAAGGAAATCAGGGATGGAAAGGATACGATTTTGTTGTCAACAGGCTAAAGGGCAGCAGTGGTCTTGTAATCGAGAAGTTTGCAAACGGCTACTCTACTGAAAAAGTGGGAGAAGCAGAATACAAAAAAGAAGGCAATGAAATGCATCTAAGAATCAGCAAAGAATTACTTGGAATTAAAGGAAAGATAATTGACATCCAATTTAAGTGGGCTGACAATTTCAATGATGATGACATTTTCTCCTTCTATACCGATGGAGACTGCGCTCCGTACGGCAGAATGAACTACCTTTTCAGCAACAAGGCAAAAGGATAGAATAAAAAAAGGGATGGTTCAATGTACAAGATAGCAATTTGCGATGACTACCCTTCTTCAAACACTAATGCGTTAAAAAATGTATCCATCAAGTTCCGAAAAGGAGAAAAACTTGCAGTTGTAGGCAAAAACGGCTCTGGAAAAATAACATTTATAAAGTTATTATGCAGGCTTTACGATCCAACCGAAGGCGAGATTCTGCTTAAGGAATAGATATAAGAAAATACAACTACAAGGAATACATGTCCATTTTCTCTGTAGTTTTTCAGGATTTCAACCTGCTTGCCTTCACACTTGTACAGAACGTGGCATCCAGAGTTGAATTTGACGAAGATTATGCGGTTTCATGTCTTGCCAAAGCCGGTTTCAACGATAGGTGGAGCAAAATGGATACATACCTTTACAAGGATTTTAGCGATAACGGAGTTGAGATATCCAGCGGAGAGGCTCAGAAGATAGCACTGGCACGAACACTCTACAAAAATAGCGCATTTATAATTCTGGATGAGCCGACTGCAGCATTGGATCCGGTAGCTGAATACGAAGTATACACCCGTTTTAACAAAATTGTTGAAAACAAAACCGCAATATTCATAAGCCACCGTCTTGCGTCATGTCGTTTCTTGTATTGAATCAGATTTATCTATATAACAGTAAATCTGGATAATTCTTCTGAATAATACAAAACAGGAAATTTTTCTCCCATCCTATACAGGATGGGAGAATTACTATCAAAATCCAAAATATCTTTTTGCGTTATTGTAGCATATATCCTGTACCATTTTACCAACAAGACCAAAGTCTTTCGGTATTTCACCTGCTTCCATCTGCCCTCCCAGAAAATTACACAGAATCCTTCTGAAATACTCATGCCTGGTATATGAAAGAAAACTTCTTGAATCAGTAAGCATACCTACAAACCTGCTGAGCAAGCCAAGGTTTGCAAGAGCAGTCATCTGACGAATCATGCCATCCTTCTGGTCATTGAACCACCAACCTGAACCAAACTGTATCTTACACGGCACATCTCTCTGGAAACACCCAATAATTGATGCCAGAAGTTCATTGTCTCTTGGATTTATGCAATATAGAATGGTTCTTGGAAGCTTGTTAGTTCTGTCAAGACTGTCCAGCAGACTGCACAGTCCTTTTGCAAAGGAGTAGTCTCCAATACAATCAAAACCCGTGTCAGGACCCAGCTTCTCCATCATCCTGCTGTTCACATTCCTTATTACGCCAATATGAAGCTGCATTGTCCAATTCAGTCTTGCGTATTCCCTGCCAAGGAAAAGAATAACGTTTGTCTTGTATCCTTCAACTTCATGCCTTGCAAGACTTTCTCCAGCCAGTGCTTTCTTGAGCGTCTTGTCAGCTTTTTCATCATCACATTCCTCAAAGTACACAGGATCCATGGCATGGTCAGAAAGCCTGCAGCCATGCTCGTTGAAAAACTCCATTCTCTTTCTCAGGGCAAGTTTTAGATCATCTAGATTGGTGATATCCACGCTTGAAGCTTCTTCAAGCTTCTCGACGTATTCAACAAACCCCTTGTTTTCAATATTTAGCGCCTTGTCAGGTCTGAATGAAGGAAGAACCTTGACGTCAAAACTCTTGTCCCCTTGTATCTTTCTATGATACATTAAATCATCCACAGGATCATCCGTTGTACATATTACTTCCACTTTCGACCTCTTTATTATCTCCCTTACACTAAGGTCGTCCGACTTTAGCATTTCATTGCATTGCATCCAGATTTCCTCCCTCGTATCCGGTCCAAGCAGTTTGCTTATGCCAAAATACCTCTCCAATTCAAGATGAGTCCAGTGGTAAAGAGGATTTCCAAGAGTATATGGAACTGTGTCCGCCCATTTAGAAAACTTTTCCTCGTCAAGTGCATCTCCTGTTATGTACTTTTCATCAACACCGTTTGACCTCATTGCCCTCCACTTGTAGTGGTCGCCGCCAAGCCAAAGTTCGGTTATGTTCTTGTACTTTCTGTTCTCTGCAATATCTTTGGGGCTAATATGGCAGTGGTAATCTAATATCGGCATATCCTTTGCATACGTGTGATACAGAATCTTTGCCGAGTCATTACTCAGCAAAAAATCATCATGAATAAACTTACTCATAACATCTTCTCCTTCCTTACAAAGTCACTCCATCTTTTAGTATGGCAATCTCCCTGTAGCCATATTTTTCATTGCATGTATACACATTACCAGAAGCCACATCAAGTATATATACAAATAGCTCCTTGCACATGTCTTCCATACTCTCGGATTCAAGAAGTTTTCCTGCATTGAAATCGATCCATTTCCTCTTTCTTGTATATAATTCGCTATTCGTAGATATCTTGATTGTAGGCACCGGAGCTCCAAGAGGCGTGCCTCTGCCCGTGGTAAACAGTATTATCTGGGCACCGCTGGCTGCCAAAACTGTCTGTGCAACCATATCATTGCCTGGACCTTCCAATATGTTTAGACCATTCTTTTCGACCCTGTCACCATATTTTAATACATCCACAACAGCACTTGTCCCACCCTTTTGTACACAGCCTAAAGATTTTTCCTCAAGAGTTGTTATGCCTCCTTCCTTGTTTCCAGGCGAAGGATTCTCATATACTACCTGTCCATGCTTTAGAAAATATTCCTTGTATCCGTTTACAACAGCGACAAGCCTGTCAAACACATCCTTGTTGATACACCTGTCCATTAGAATATTTTCGGCACCAAACATCTCAGGCACTTCAGTCAAAACAGAAGTCCCACCCATTGCAACGAGCCTGTCAGAGATTTTCCCCACCAAAGGATTTGCTGTAATGCCTGAAAATGCATCACTGCCCCCGCATTTTAGACCAAGAATAAGATTTGAAGCAGGGCATTCTGTACGCTCAAAGGTTTGTGCATACTCAACAAGCACATTTATTAATCTCAATCCTTCCTCTATCTCATCCTCTACTTTTTGGGTTTCCAAAAACTTCACTCGTTTGTCATTAGTATTGCCAAGCACCTTCTTGAACACATCAATATTATTATTCTCGCATCCAAGACCCAGCACAAGAACACCGGCTGCATTGGGATGATGGACAAGACCTGCAAGTATCTTCTGGGTTACAAGAGCATCCTGTCCCAGCTGCGAGCATCCATAAGGATGACAGAAAGAAAACACACCATCCACTTTGCCTTTAAACCTTTCATTTGCCTGCCTTGCAAGCAGTTCCGCAGTTTTGTTTACGCACCCCACAGTATTGATTATCCAGATTTCATTCCTTACACCTACGCTGCCATCTTCCCTTTCATATCCCATGAATGTCGCATACTCCAAAACATCTTCATCAACTGTTACAGGGTTGTATGTATAATCCAGCACTCCTTCAAGATTTGTCGTTAGATTGTGCGTGTGTACAAAAGAACCTCTCTTTATAGGTTTTAACGCCCTTCCTATAGGAAAACCGTATTTTACAACCTCTTCTCCTTTTTCAATATCCAAAAGGGCTATTTTATGCCCTTTTGGGATATCTTCAAGAGCACGAAAATCCAAAACAGCTTCTCCTTTTTTAATGTCGTTCAAAGCACACAATACATTATCCTTTTCATGTATTATCAAGGCCGTATTCCGATTAACCATAAACCAATCCTTTCATTGTGTTTTCTATTCCACTTGTTACAATATCGAACAAAAAGCCTGCGACAAGGTCTGCCAAACCTTCAACCTCGTTCAAATCCATATCCCACAACGCTTTCTTCGAAAAGACAGTTTTGACTATTCTCTCCACCGATTTTCTAGTTCCGTCAAACCCGTCCCAAAGCTCCTTGAACATAACAAGATTATTCACATCATCCCTTATCTCGTACTCAATACCTTTTCTGTAGCCAACAAGACAATCATTTTTCAACCTTTCACCTCTGTAAAAAGCCATCAAGGCTGCAAAGGAAAAAGACATAACTTGGGGAATTCTTCCTTTCCTTTTTGCATACTCAAGTATTGAAGGTAATACTCTTGTTCTGAACTTGGAAACAGAATTTAACGAGATACTGAGTAAATAGTGCTGAATAAACGGATTTGCAAATCTTTCTAGAACACTGTTTGCAAAATCTATCAAATCTTCCTTGGGAAGATCAAGCGTTGGAATTATTTCTTCAAATATACCCTTTCTCATGTATAAATTT
Source organism: Clostridiaceae bacterium (assembly GCA_012838385.1). Lineage (GTDB taxonomy): Bacteria > Bacillota > Clostridia > UBA1212 > DUPL01 > DUPL01. The sequence goes on along the minus strand of DUPL01000048.1, from coordinate 38,207 downwards.
ACAAGCTCATCATCAACACACTCCTTTACAGTGTCTTTTCCATAAAGGTAAGCTGCTAGCACTGTCATGGTATGTGCACCATTTAATATTCTAACCTTTCGGTCCCTGTACGGAGTTAAGTCATTTGTCAATATTACATTCAAATCCAGTTTGTCAAATGGCAAGACATTCAAAATATTTTTGTCGCCCTCTATCACCCACAAATGGAATACCTCCCCTGTATCCACCAGTCTGTCTACATATCCCAATTCTTCAGTTAGTTTTTCCATCTCTTTTTCTGGATACCCTGTAACTATTCTATCAACCAAAGTGTTGTAAAAATGGTTACATTCACAAACCCACTTTTTGAAATTCTCTCCCAAACTCCACTTTTCTATATACTGCAATAAAATTTCCTTTAACTTGTCTCCATTTCTGTCAATTAGTTCGCACGGAAAAATATAAAATCCCATATTCTTGTCGCCATTGAAAGCCTTGAATCTATTGTATAAAAATAAAAGAAGCTTTGCAGGAAAGGATGAAGGAGGTCTGTCGTCAAAGTTATCGTTTTCGTTGTATGCAATACCTGCTTCTGTGGTGTTTGAAACAATCACTTTCAAGTCAGGATTCCTTGCAAGCTCCAGGTACTTGTCATAGTTCTCATACAGATTAATTCCATGACTTACACTAGTAATGATTTCTGTATTATTTACTATCTCACCATTATGTATACCTCTCAAGATTAAAGTATAAAGGCCGTCTTGTTTGTTCAGCTCATCAACCAGTCCCGATTTTATTGGCTGGACAACAACTACTTTTCCACAAAACAATCCACTTTCATTCATCCTGTTAATCATCCAGTCAACAAACCCACGCAGGAAATTACCCTCTCCAAATTGAACAACCTTGCATGGATAATCCTCCACCTTTTCCTTAACTCTCTTTTCCAAGGTTGCTCTTGTTAATCTCTCCATTCAATCTACCTCCATTGTTCAAATACTAATACCGCTCACAACCTGCAGAAACTTGCGCACCTTCTCATCCGGCACATCATCATCTATACCTACACAGGATACGGACACAAGACCTTTCACATATCCATCCCTTACCATTTTCTCTATATCATATTTCAGTTCTTCAAAGGTTGCATTCTTGAGTCTAACCGGACTGTACCTAAGATTCAGAAAAACATCAGGCAAAACTTCCCTCACCCTTTTTATATCAGAAAAAGCACCTACTTCGGCAAACTTGAGTTCTGGCACCTCTCTATATCCTTCCACCACATGCTCCATGGATTTGCCACAGTGATGTATTCCAAACTCAGGAAATGATTTTGCCAAAGCCTTGTCGCAGGGCAGAAGGAACTCTTTGTAAGACTCAAGTGATACCATATCCACACTGCAGTTTGAGGTAAGATAAATGTCGGGAACCGCCTTCCTTACAATACCCGTAACTCCTGCAGATATGGTATCAGACACCTCGTACAATCTCTTTCCAATATCTATTGAGAGGTGCGTACAAACATCAAGCAGTTTGCGGGCCAGTTCCGGATTTGTGTAGTAGTCTATGTACAGTTCCTGACCTCTTAGATCAAGAGCAATATTCTGGATACCCATAAGATTTATGCATGCATCCACATACCCAAACTTCACCAACAGGCCTTCTATGGACTTTTCAACCTTTTGCCACAAAGGATCCTTCTTTAGGTCAACATATTCAAGGTTCTCAACTTCTTCATCACTCAAGGATGCACAAATAACTTCAGGCGGGTTGTCCTTTGAATACCGGACTTCGCATCCAAGAATCTCTGAGTACAAAAACCCTGAAGCAATCAAATCAGAACCAAGAATAGGACGGGGCTTTGGATCCTTTTCTCCTACACCAAACTCACCAAATTTCTCATATAGAATCCTTCTCATCCTTATGTCTGCTTCTATTCTGTAATCATTATCAAAGAAAAATTCCTTGTCAAAAGATACTCCTGCATTCTTGTGCCACCATTTAGGATGAAATGTAATATCGTAAGGTATGCCCATATGCAAGCCCCCTTTTATTCAAAAAACCTTGGCAGCCATTTCTTGTTTGCCTTTAACAATTCATCACATAGCTTTGGTATTTCAGCAAAACATGCACTGCCGCTTGAAGGATCCAGACTCATTGCCTCAACAAGAAGCTTTCTGTCGCCTGTAAGTGCTGCCTTGACAGTCATTTCATGAATGTCCGCATGAAACCTGCATAAAGATCCAACAGCTCCAGGCAGCTCACCGGATATTTTGGGCCTTGCTCCATCCTTTGAAACATCTGCAAGGGTCTCAACCACCACATCTTTTGGCATATTCGATATCTGCCCTTTGTTCGGCATGTTCACTATTGCCATTACTTCACCACCCGTTACAATGGCCCTCATTATCTCTGTCATTTCTTCACCAGTTCTGGTCCAATTGACCTGTGCAACACCATTTGCAATATTCTTAATGTGTCTAAGGCCGTTCTCCTTTGCATGCCTTCGTACATCCACCGTAGTTTTTACCACATTGAACTTCATGCCAAACCCATTACGTATATTGCATAAACTTGGATAAAACTCAACAAGATGCCTGTCTCCTGCAAGAGGCATGTAGCCAAACTGTTTGCAAAGTGCCATCTTTGCAAGACCGATTGTTTTGAGCACCGGGTCATCCGTATCAAAATCAAGGTTCTTTTCACAGAATTTACGAATTCTGGGTATTACATTCTCACCATTCAAAACAGCTTTTGTCAGCCATACAAAATGATTTATTCCCGCAACCGTATAATCCAGCCCTTGCTCAGGCAGCCATTTGTACAGGTAAGTTAGAACATCCATGCCTTGAGGTCTGTTTAAATCAAGTATGGGACCTATGTATGCCCCAAATGCATGAAATTCATGACACATTCCGATAACCTTGGTCTTTTCAGCGGCCAGATTCATTGCACGGGTCACACAGCTCATGGGGTTTGTAACATTCAAGAGCCAGGCTCCAGGACAAACTTCCTCCATCTCCTTAACTATTTCATACGCCACAGGAACCGTGCGGATGGCAGCTGATATGCCGGGTATTCCTACTGTCATCGAAACAGGCAGTCTTATTCCATATTTCACAGGTATCTCAAGATCGTTATAAAATGCGTCCATGGAACCGGGACTGAAGGTTGTAAGTACAAAATCGGCATCTTTTAGGGCTGCCTTTCTATCATCAACAACCGATATTACATAATCCTTCCCTCTTATCTCGTTGAACTTTTGGAGCATTTGTGCAACAGCTTCCACATTAGGTTTGTCAGGATCAACAAGACGTATTTCACCACCTTCAATCTCGTCCAAAAGATACACGTCCCTCATCAGTCCGGACATCCATGTCACACTGCCTCCACCAATCACGGTAATTATCTTTCTTTTCATTCTTATCCCCCCATATCCTTTAAATGTCTATCCATAAAAGCATATGTCTCTTTACCATTCCATATATGTTCTCCGTCAAAAACAAAATGAACAAGATAATCCGTTCCATTAAAAGCTCATAAGCTTTTCTAGTTATTTCAACCTGCTCTAATCTCCCATGTCAACATGTTTCCAAAGATTTGGTACAAAGTTGCAGGAGCAGTTTTGAGGCATTTTCAAAAGACTGTCCAGATACCCATAGAAATATCCGCTAACCGCACTGTACTTAACCCTGTCGTCTAAGGCTGCAAGCCAGATAGTCTGAAGCCCTCCTCCGGATAGACCGCAGCAGCCTAGTTTGCCACTGTCACAATCCTGCCTTGTGTATCTGTAATCAATAAGCCTCATCAAGTCCCATATCTAATGACAAGCCCAACGAAATGGCCTGGTGGTTTAGAGGTGCACAAGTGCATGCCAGTATCTCGTCAGCACTGTCTCCTAGAAACTAATATCATCCTTGCCTGCAGTAGACAGCTTTCCACCACTGCCATGACCGTGGCATGCAATAATGCCACGGTCTTTTCTCTCCATCCTTATAGTCTTCTGGGATTAATACATAAAAAGGCATCCAAACGTCCTCTTCCGTTTTAAGAATCAGTTTGTCCCTGTAAAAACCGTCCACCTTCTCCCTCGAAACTTCCTTTACTTCAATTTCGCATACCTTTATTTTATCCATGCCCAAAAGGTTTATTAACACCTCTCGGGTTTCATCCCTCCAGTTATAGAATTCCTCCTGTGAATTTGCAGAGAAAGCATTCTGCCTTTGATGTGTTTTGTATCTTTTAACCATGTTGTCAATAGTTATATACATAACCTCACCTGCCTTAAAAACTTGATTAATTATATCATAAGTTTTTACTGGCTTGTTAGCATTAAAAAATGCGGCTTGTTAAACAAGCCGCTTATTTTTTCTAGTACTATTCAACTATAAAAAACCTTTTCCTTAACAAAACCACTGATGACAGAAGCAGTGCTGTGATTAATAGTCCGGCATCGCCAGTTGGGGGATTTGGTGTTTCCTCGTTAGTACCTCCTTCAGGAACCGCATGAGGTATGAAAGGAGCAAGCTGGTAGTTGTCTGCAAAACCAAACTCATCCTTGTATATGGCCGCTCCGCCTATAACAAGTTCGTCTACTTTGTCCGCCTCATCATTAAGTTCAATTCTCACAAACTTTACTTTGGCATGGTTGTCAGGAAGTGAGCTGAGTTTGTCCTTGTTGTATGAAATGCGTGCCAGAAGGTAATAGTAGCCATCGTCTCCGGCAACTATGTTGGTATGATTAACAGTTTGACCTAAGGCTTGCAGATAGCGCATTCCTCCGGAATTTATTGAAGCATAATCTTCTCTTTCAGCAGAAGAAGTGAGGATAAGACCTCCAAAGAATTTGTCCGTCTCAGCATTTTCACCATACTTGTATTTAATCACAAGGTAATAGTCATTGTCTGCATCAGTTACAATCTCATCAGGGAAACGCAGATACAAAAATCCGCCTTTTTCAGCATTAATTTTTGCACCACCGTTAACTGCTTCCATGTCTTTGCCTTCAATGTATTTTAGTTTTACATTGTCAACATCTGAGTAGTCCACCCAGGTAACAGGGTCTGCATCCGTGTTGCCCTCAAACTCTGTAAATATGTCCATTTTAATGTTATCCACATAATGTCCGACATAACCACCAAAATTCCTTGTGGCATAAGAAATTGTACCATTTGAAGCAGAAACAAACGCATTGTTAACTTCCGTTACGTTTTTGTTGTCCCAGAAGTTTATGTCAGGAGAAAACTCAGCTTTCAGTCTGGTATAGAATACTGCTGTTCTTGTACCGTCTGACAGCTCCTTTTCCTCAGACAAAGTAAATGTAACATAAAGAATGTCGTCAAGATAAATCTTAATAACTCCCTTTCCGTCATCCGCTACCTTTACATTAACAAAATCATTCCTTGCATCTTTCCCATTAGGAAGACGCATGTTTCCAAAGTTGACTACCGGACCGACAGTATTGGTTTCCTCATCAAACGTTCTTACAGTAATATTTATATTGTTCTGCCACAGATATATTACGATACCAGATGTACCAAGCTGTCTTCCTTCTTCAGGATATGATTCGTATACAGGTTTTCCTGCCATGTTCTCACGATTGACACGAACAAGCAAAGCTGTACCGGTACCATGGGTTGACTTGTCGTTGATAGGATCAATCTTCATGTCTGCAGAAAACTCATACCTTCCCAAAGCTTCCTTCCACATAAGTCCGCTGAACTTGGACATGTGAAGAACATTGTTCCCTTCTTCTTCGACCAACTGATGTACATTGCCATTCAAAGGATCAATCACATTCCAGTACTCTTTCAAACCTTCCACATTATCAATTCCGTCAAAGTCCTCTGAAAATGACAGTATCTTGACTACATTGGTTTTAGCATTTAATACAAATGGATTTGACATTATCGCAACAAACGCAAATACCAGTAATAGTGATACAAATTTTCTCATATTATCCCTTCCTTCACATAAAAATTATCTTCAAGCACAATATCCTGTGAGCTTTTTCCTATCATTATTTTGAACTCTCCAGGTTCAATTACATATTCCATATCAAAATTATGAAAAGCCAGACTTAATGCGTGAAGCCTGAATTCAACCTTTACTGTTTCGCCTTTTTTAACAAAGACCTTCTTAAAACCTTTCAGCTCCTTCATGGGTCTTGCACTAGTTCCGATCAGATCCCGAACATAAAGCTGAACAACTTCCTCTCCGTCAAATTCCCCAATATTCTTGACATTCACACTAATATCCAGAAATTCATCCTTGTTAATCTCTTTTTTGGACAACTTAAGATTTGAATATTCAAACTCGGTATAACTTAAACCATAACCAAAACAATATGCTGGCTCAATAGGTGCATCCATGTATTTTGCTTCAAAACGTATTTTACCAAGCGCAGGGCGGCCTGTATTCAATGCACTATAATATATTGGTATCTGTCCAACGCTATACGGGAATGTGCATGTCAATCTTCCGGACGGATTGTACTCTCCGGATATAATATCTGCTACTGCATTACCGGTTTCTGTACCCGTCTGTCCTGCAAAGAGTATTGACTTTACAGAATCCTTCCAACTTTCCATTACGATCGGTCTTCCTGCAAAAACAATAGCACATATGGGTTTTCCTGTTTCCGCAATTTTAGATATAAGTTCCTCCTGTACACCAGGCAGCCTCAAGTCGGATCTGCAGCAGGCCTCACCGGACATGTCCCTTGATTCTCCAACAGCAAGAATCACCACATCTGCCTGCTTGGCAATATGCAATGCTTCATCAAATCCTGATTTGTCGCTGCTATCAATATCGCAGCCTTTTGCATAGAAGACCTTTTCCCATCCATACGCACCAGCAATTCCTTCCATAACAGTAATTGTCTTTTCTGGCTCGCACAAACCAGCCCAGGAACCCAGCACATCCGCCTTGTTTTCTGCAAGAGGCCCAATTAACGCTATTTTTGCGCCTTTTTCAATTGGAAGAACCTTTTCCTCATTCTTTAAGAGAACCACTGAACGTCTTGCACTATCTCTTGCAACAGCTCTGTGCTCTGGTGAAAAGAAGCACTGTTCTCCTTCCTCCTCCACAAACGGATCATCAAAAAGTCCAAGCAGTTCTTTGATTACAAGGACTCTTTCAACAGCCTTATCCACATCCTCAATATTTATCCTTCCTTCTTCAACCAATTCAGGAATATTGTCATTGAAAGGATCAAACGCCATAATAATGTCGATCCCTGCATTGAACGCAAGGTCAACCGCATCCTTAACATTGTCGCACACATTGTGCGGTATCAGCTCCACAACAGCTCCCGCATCACTTATTACAACTCCATCAAAACCCAATTGTTTGCGTAAAACATCTTTTAAAAGATACTTGTTGCATGTGCACGGAACACCGTTAAAATCGTTAAAAGCAGCCATGCAGGTGGCAGCACCCGCATCAAAGGCTGCCTTAAATGGTGGAATATATACATCATGCAGGGTCTGTAAAGACATGTCTGCACTGTTGTAGTCTCTGCCTCCAATACATGCACCGTATGTAACAAAATGCTTGGCGCATGCAATCACCTTGTCCTTTTGCCCTATAAAATCTCCCTGGTATCCTTCAACGGCAGCCTTTGCCATCTCCGAACACAGATAAGGGTCTTCGCCGTAACCTTCCATGATTCTTCCCCAGCGAGGGTCCCTTGCAATGTCTACCATGGGTGCAAAAGTCCACTTGACACCTGCAGCATAAGCTTCCTTTGCAGAAACGGACGCACATTCTCTTACCACATTTGTATCCCATGAAAAGGATTGGGTAAGAGGTGTAGGAAAGGTTGTCTTGTATCCGTGTATGACATCATATGCAAAAATTGCTGGTATGTTGTGCGGAGTCTCGCTCATCAGATTTTTCTGTACCATATTCGTCTTATTGGCTCCTGTCACTCCCAAATACGAGCCGATTTTGCCTTCCTTGTAATGGTCTTCATAATAGCTTTCAACGCCGCCATAAATGGATCTGCCAAACTGGGACAACTGCCCTACTTTTTCATTTATATTCATTTTGGCAAGAAGCTCCTTTGCTTTTTTTCTTGCCTTGTTCAACTTTTCTATATCCGCTTTCATATTTACTCCTTTAAGATATGCCTGCAAATTAATTAAACTACATATTATTCAAGTTTTCCTTAATAATATTGTCGATTATATATATGTATCTTAATATTTTTGACATAAAAAAGGACTGCCCTTATAAGGGCAGTCCCATGTCTTTCCACATTGTTATTCTGAAAGGTGGGATGGAACCCAATTCTGAGCATCTTCCACTGTCTTGAAGAAACCGAAATAATCAAGATAAATCATATATGTTCCGTCACCGGCTTTTTCCTCAATTTGATCCTTCCATGGTGTAAGGTTTACTATGTCCAATCTGACACATGCCAGTGTGCCATTGTTTACAGCCAAGAAGTCCTCTCCCTTTAACGCCGCCAAGTCAATGATGATGTCAACAAAATCAGTTCCATTTGGCTCTATTGTGCTTTGGAACAGGTCATCACCAGTTATGATGGTTGTTCTTCCCACAAAAGCTTCAAACAGGTTGCTTGGAGTCTGATTCAAAACCCTCATCTTTAATACAGGGTATTCCATGATATTAACTTCCTCGTCATTAGGGCCGATTGCTGTAATCATCACCCATGGATCATCACTTACTGGTGAGATTGCAAGTCCCTTTCCTTCCACCCACTCAGTGTCAACTTGCTGAGTGTCTTGGAGTACTTCGTGACCATAATCATAGTCGTAGAAGAAGTGGAATATTATACCGTCAACCTCAGGATCTGGCTGTCTAGTAGGAGCTGGAGTTGGTTCCTCTGTTGGATCCGGCTCTTCAGTAGGCTCCTGGGTTACCTCCGGTGTTGGTGTTGCGGTTGGTGTTGGATCTTCATCCTTGTCTCCGCCTGTACATGCAACGATTACAAATACAAGAGACAAAATCATAATTAATAATACTGTTTTCTTCATCTTTATACCTCCGAGTATATTTTAGTATATAATCACATGCCGAAATATTTGGCATGCATTTGCCTACTTTAGTTTAACGTATGCAATGTCGCTTTCTCCAAAAGCATTCCTTGTCTGGACATATATACCGTCATTATCCAGATATTCTTCATAAGATATCCACTCATTTATATTTATATACTTCCATTCACTATCTGTAAAATCCTCATCAATACCAATTCTGTACTCAAGAGGATAGTTGATTATCGGAAGACTGAATCTATTACCCTCCAACATTTCAGGTTCCGGTTTCAAAGGTGACTTGCCCACCCAGTTGTTCAGATCATAAAGATTCTTCATTACATTGTTGAAAACCAAAAATCCAAAATCCCGGTTTGGCTCAAAGTGAACACTGTCGTAAAGGGAGATACCTTCATAAGGATGCTGCGTCCAAGCCATGGGATAATTGAACCTGTTTACAAGAAGAGCCTTTGGGGACAACTCCTTTACATCCCTGAGGGAGCGCTCAAATGTGGTCTTGCCGTCATACACCTGATCCATACCATCCCACGGACTGTCTTCTTCCTGCGACCAGCCGTTGTAAATGGCAGCCCAGCACATCATCTGTTCAACTTTATTATCCTTTCCTTCCTTGTAGAAGACCTTGTAGTAGCCTTCCTTCTCATCCTTTACTTCCTCTACAAATAACCAGTAAGGCTTGTCCTTGGGAATCTTGAGCCTTCCCTGATTGTCCTCCACAGTGCTGCCGTACAAGTGACCATTGCTCCACCTAATATCAAACCTGTCATCCTTGAAAGGAATCTCTTTGTCATGCCACTCATCGTTTAGAAGACTCCAATCTGCAAATATTACAATGAAAGGCTTGTCGGAACCGTCAAATTTGTACCACACATCGCTGTATTTTTCATACAAAGCATACGCATTATCAAGTACCGATGATAAAAGCTCATACCTTTCTTCATAAAGACGCACCGTAGGATACAGTTTTGCCACAGGGAAATCCACATTTCCCTGAATTTTCTGAGCCGTCCTCAGAAAGTTTTCCGTATTGTTGTAAATATCTTTATTATACTTTATGTTTGGTCCGGGCTCTGTTGTGTAATTTGTCCAGTCACAAGTAACAGCATTAGCTCCAAGAGCGGCAAACCAGTACAGGTGCTGTACAACCGTGGACTCTTCTCCAATATCATACAGCCCGAGCAATGGCGTGGTGGTCCTGTAATAGCCACTGGCTTTTATCCTGCCAGGATGCTGTGGGTTAAGTGGCCACCAACCAATTCCGTTTTTAGCTTTTGAGCCATGGTCGATGTCATACCAGACGATCATATCCATGACTCTTTTATTATCATCTCTCTCACTATATACTATTTTGTCTTGACGGTTGCATGCACTGAGCACAAGAACAATCAGCAGACAAAGACATGTAACTTTTCTAAGCATAATGCCTCCTTGTTGTTAAGCCGTCACCAAATATACCATAAAAACTTTATTAAGTCCAGAGTCCTATCTTCCAATTGAGTAATACTCAACGCCAGTGTCCTTCATAACATTTACAGGGTAAATGTTTCTGCCGTCGTAAACAAGAGGCGTCCTCATTAGTTTCTTATAAGTTTCAGGCTTTACATCCTTTATCTGCTTCCACTCCGTAAAGATAAAGCAAACATTTGCATCCTTCAACGCATCTTCAATTGTCTTTGCATACGTAATAGAACCTTTTTTATGGTTGCCTTCAGGGTAAAACTTCTTCAAATTATCAAGACCTACGGGATCATACGCATATATACAGGCGCCATGCTCCAAAAGAAGCGGAATGTTTGCAAGAGATGGAGCTTCCCTCAGATCGTCAGTACCCGGTTTGAAGGTAACTCCAAGTATTGCAACCTTCAACCCATTAAAGGTTATTAAACGTTTGGATGCCTTTTTATATAGTATGGTCTTCTGGTCATTATTCACATCTATGCATGCCCTTACGGTTCTCAAAACGTATCCATTCTGCTCTGCAAGATAACTGAGAGCTTTGGTATCCTTTGGAAAGCAAGAGCCTCCAAAACCCACTCCGGCATTCAAAAACTTTGCTCCTATTCTTTCATCATAGGACATGCCAAGAGCCACTTCCTGTATATCGGCTCCCACCAGCTCGCAGAGATTTGCCATATCATTCATATATGATATCTTAAGAGCTAGAAAGTCATTTGAAGCATACTTAATCATTTCAGCAGACCGTCTGCTTACGGATATTATCGGGAGATTAAAAGGCTTGTATATATCCTTCAACATGTCTTCAGCCCATTTGCTCTCCGTTCCAATTATAATTCTTGATGCATTAAGTGTGTCATGAACTGCGGAACCCTGTGCAAGAAACTCAGGGTTGGAAGCTACTTCCACCTTCACATCATTAACAAGGAAGTCGTGTATGAACTGTTCCACCTTGTCGTTGGTACCCACCGGCACAGTAGATTTAACCACAACAAGACAGTCCTTTTCAATAGACTCCGCTATTTGCCTTGCCACGGTTGCAATGTATGTAAGATCCGCAGAACCATCAGGTTGCGCAGGTGTACCCACACCTATGAATATGGCATCAGCGTCCTTGTATGCATCCTTATGATTTGTGGTATAGGTAAGCCTTTCCTTGTTTTTTGCCATAAGTTCCTCAACCTGAGGCTCGAATATTGGGGACTTACCCTGCCTTAAAAGCTCTATCTTTCTCTCATCAACATCCACACATGTTACAAGATGCCCTTTTTCAGCAAAGCAGACTCCTGCAACCAATCCGACATAACCAGTACCTGCAACTGCTATCTTGTACATCTCTCAAACTCCTTTACACGTTATAATACTCTCTATACCATTCTACGAACTTTTTAAGACCTTCTTCAATAGGAGTGTCGGGTCTAAAACCAAAGTCCCTTTCAAGATCGCTTACATCCGCATAAGTTTGATACACATCACCCTTCTGCATGGGCAAAAACTCCTTTTTTGCCTCAATACCGATTACTTTTTCCAAAGTTTCAATAAATACAAGCAGATTGACAGGCTTGTTGTTGCCAATGTTGTAAACCCTGTGCTGTACGCCTTTTTCATCTGCATCAGACTGTCTGTATATAACATTTACAACACCTTCAATAATATCATCAATATATGTAAAGTCCCTGTACAAGTCACCATGATTGAATACCTTTATGGTTTCACCTTTAAAAATCCTATTCGTAAAGGAATAGTATGCCATATCAGGTCTCCCGAAAGGCCCATACACTGTAAAAAACCTTAATCCTGTCGATGGTATTCCATACAAATGGCTGTAGGTGTATGCCATTAGTTCATTTGTCTTTTTAGTCGCAGCATATAGACTTACAGGGTTGTCCACATTGTCTGTAACCGAGAAAGGCGTCTTTTCCTGGTTTCCATAAACCGAAGAACTCGACGCATAAACAAGGTGGGATACGCCATGTTTTCTCGAAGCTTCCAGTACATTGAAAAACCCAACAACATTTGAATCGATATATGCTTTTGGATTCTCAAGACTGTATCTGACTCCAGCCTGAGCAGCAAGGTTTACAAATATATCTGGCTTGAAATCAGCAAATATTTTCTCAACAGCCTTTTCATCAGCCAAATCACCTATTGCAAAGGAAAAGTTGTCATAACCCTTCAATATCTCAAGCCTTGCATATTTGAGTGCAGGATCATAATAATTGTTCATATTGTCAAAACCGTAAACTTCTACGCCATTATCCAAAAGCCTTTTGCACAAATGAAAACCTATGAAACCAGCAGCACCAGTAACCACTATTCTTTTGCTTGTATCAATCTTCCTTTTCATATACCGCTCCTTCATTTTTAAAACATAAGTATATTATATCTCAATCAAAGAAAAATTCAAATCATTTTCATTAGTGCCCTGCCTATGTCATGCAAATACCTTGCAGTGGCTAGAAGCAATTCCTCTGGAATACCTCTATAGAAGCTATCAGCTTCAAAGGTAAAATCACCTGTATAACCAATATCAGCCAACGCCCTTGTTATGGCATTCCAGTCCATTACTCCAAAGTAAGGCGCAGTATGGATGTCGTTTGCGCCATCATTGTCATGCACATGAAGGGATGTAAGTCTGTCGCTTCCTAAAATCCTAATCATGTTCGCAGCATCCTCACCCACCAGTCCGCAATGTCCCAAATCGAGACAGACAGTGAAGTACTTTTTATCAAGTGCATCCACGTACTCAGCCAGCTCTTCAGCAGTACTGCATACGTTTGGAATTATCTTCTTTGCAACACCATCGTAACCCCACATGTTTTCAAGAGCAACTTTAACATTGTACCTCTCGCAATATGGGAGAAGACGGTTATAGAAGTCGAGGTTGTACCGTTTCTTTTCCTCCTGGTTGGATATGTCAGTTGGGTGAACAACAACAATGCCAATTTCAAGTATATTACAAATCTCCATCGCTCTCACTATGGCTTTGAACATCTTTTTGTTGTATTCCTCGTCATTTTCCTTGCAGGATGGAAACGGAGCGTGAGCCTGATTGAAAACAACGCCGTATTCATTTGCCGTCTTTTTAATGTTTTCAATATATGCGTTTCCTTCTGTATTAAGCGGATCATTCTCATTTCCCAGAGAAAACATTGAAAAGTCAAGAGCGTCAAAACCTGCTTCACACAACATTCTAATTCCCTTTTCCATTCCAAAGCGGTTGGTAAGGTATTCCGTTTGAGTTGATAATAGCATTTATCTCTTCCTTTCTAAAAAACTATAACTATTTTAGACCGTTTGACTTTCATATGCAAGAGAAAATAGTTGATAGGACAAGTACTAGGCAATATAATAGTTGTAAGGAAACTTGAACTAAAACTAAAAAGGAGGCGCTGTTATGCTTAGAAGGACTTTTGCTATTGCATCCATACTGACTTTGGTATTGCTTTTTAACATTACCATTTGCGCAAACGAGCTTCCATACGACCTTGAAATCAAGTACGGCAAGGACACTACAATAACTGTCAAGGTATTGGAAGACTTTTTGGAATCTGAAATTGACTACACCCATGTATGGCGTGACGGGACCGTGAACCTTGAGGATGGAAAGATAATTTGCGAGGGAGTTGTCATATCCGACTCATACCTGATTTCCGTACCTAAGGCAAACGAGCACAAGGAACTGTATCAGAATGCAAAGTATTGGGGCTTTGAAATTAAAAACGCATGCGACGGCGACATCTATTACATGTTCCAAATGAGATTGAACGATCAAAAAATATTATTGTCCCCCTTTACGGGTGATGACATCATCTTGGTGGATAAGCACGGTTTTGTGCACGAAATTGTGTTTTCAGACGCACCCCAATGCTACTTGAGATACGGCTTTATAATCCCAGAGAATTTTGACGGATACGTTTTGTTCCCAACAAACAAGCTTATTCTATTCTACGACGATCTAACCAATTGGGAAGAATCCGAAGGAATGTGGGATCCATCACTGACTTTGGAAGGCATTGGCGCCCATGTCAGCATAGGACAAAATCCCATTCCATCAGTAGACTCATCATATGTAGAATTCCACATAGACAACTTTATTGTCTTTGACGGCGAGTTCCCTGAGTACGAAGTCCCGAATACACCGGAACCAACCGCTACTCCAACACCAACTCCAACTCCGGAAAAAACACCAACTCCTGAAAAGACACAAACTCAAAAACCAACACAAGATAACAAAGAGAACAACTTCCCTGTCTGGATACCTATTGTAATTGCCGCAGTTATAATTGTTGGAGTTGTAATTTTAGTCATTCTTAAAACCTCCAAGAAAAATTAAAGGCATGGGCTCTGCCCATGTCTTTAATTAATCAAACCAGTATCTTTCATACTTCTTGAAAGCCTCGCATACATAAGCCACCGCATCCGGCGGAGTCGGCGGATATATTCCGTATATGAACTCAAGGCCGCCTTTTTCAGAACCCAATTCCTTGATCTCATACTCTATCAGATTAAATATTTCATTCCTGTTTGCATAAGGAGTAATCTTTGCCCTGTCAAGGTCCAGCCTTATACAGCACTTCCCCTTAAGTAACCTTTTTATATTCTCTATCCCATTGCACAAATCCTGCGGATTTATAATATCCATGCCAACGGATATCAAATCCTCCATAATATCAACAATATAGCCGTCACTGTGTATAGCAGTAAGCACACCGTTTTCCCTGCACAAGGACGTTATCTTTTTATATGAGGGCATTATGTATTTTAAAAACATGTCTCTGCTAATAACCATTGAATTCTCACTTCCCAAATCTTCAGGTACTTCCATGAGATCCACTTTTGCATCGCAGTAGTGCCTTACAATTTTCAAGTTTTCCTTGTCAATCATTTCAATAAGTTCAAACAGCTTGGGCTCCTCGTCAAACATGTCAACCATAACATTTTCAAACCCTCTTAGATATTGAAGCCTCAAAAACAAAAAGCCGTGGACCAGATAGCCACTGGTTAAAACACCCATCTCTTTCTGCTTTCTCAAATTCTCTTTCACAGCATTCCAGTCGATCCTACCTCCTCGGTCCATCCATTCATTTGCGTCCGGAGGAGTGTAGGTATCAAACTTGTTCCATGTGTCAAGAGGATGGTCTGTAACAAAACCCTCAAGGCCATGGTAGGTGTAGTTCCAGACATATCCCCAGGCATCCTTTTCCCTGCGTGAACATTTTCCATCCCCATACACCGAGTAGTCAATACTGCCCTTTTGGAATGGACCAAAATATTCAGGATACTTTACAATCACATCCTCAAGCTCACCCTTGTACTCAATCAAGGAAGCCAGATTGCAGTGGATGGAAATTGGCATCCATGCAGGATTATTGAAAGTTGTATTTCTAATGTAGTTCTCTCTGTGTGTCATGAAATCACCATCTTGTCTTGAATTTATAAACAATAACCTTAATCAATACTAAAGCTATCATTACAGAAATCATTATTGCAGCGAGGATAAAAGAGTTTTCCACATTGCCTATATTTAAGGCAAAGCAGAATCTTCCTCCTGGAGCGCAGTCACCATCGGTGTAGAAGGAATAAATATCACCATCCACACAGTTATTGTCCGCCCACTTAAAGGAAAAGGATGGAATATCTTCATTCTGATATATGACCTTTCTGGGAATTGCAATCTGCAGTACATTATCCTTAATTGAATAATCCGCCTCGAAAACCTTTTCCCAGTTCCATCCTCCAATGGACCTCTCCACATAGCACTTGTCCTGAGGACTTGTTCTGTTTACAACAAACTCAAAACCTTCCCAGTTGGGAGTTACACCTGTAAAATCCACATCTATAAACAGTCTCATCCAGGCTTCATCGTTTTTGTCAGTCAAGGCATTTACAGTTTCCACATAGAAGTATATGTACTCGTCATCAAAAGCAACCTTGGAGCTTTTTATGTCGTTCCTCATTGTATCACTTTTATAATACGTTCCAATATACCCTGCGTGATCTCTTTTCTTTGTATTGTTCGTATAATGATTGAAAACAGCTTCTACATTATCCCACTGCCTTATATCCCCAAATATATCTATTGTATTCTTCCTTTTATACGTATCAGGCCTGCTTACACCCTTGAACCTTCGAACATTTGCAACCAGCTGGTAGTAATAGTTGTCTTTAAGTTCTCCATTGGAGGGCTCGATATCTCTTGAAAACTCGTCATTGAATTGATCCGGGAAGGCGTTCTCATAACCTCCCCACTCCTCATGCCTTATAGCTACCCATTCATTCCAGCCTGTGACAAACACAATCTTCGGATTCTCCTCTATAACATAATCCCACTGTTCCTGTATAAATATGCCATACTTTATCGCATTTTCCATTTTGCTGTGAACAAGTGTTGTCTTGCCACCGTATGTGTATGAGCTTTCATATCCGCTGTGGGAAAAGGCCCTGCCCCAAGCATCAGGATTGTTCATGGGGCCTCCATGATTTATTGCGATACTTATGGGCATCTGCTCATACACACCATTCTTCTTTACATATCCTTTGTTGGGATAGTAGCCCGACCATCCCCAGGAATAATTCTCATCCAGCGGCCATATTCCTTCTGCGTATGGATATCGGAATGTAAAGAATTCAAGTATTTCGCTGCCCATATCATCGTATTCAGGAATTGTGTGAGGATATGCCCACATAAGCGGCTTTCCTTCCCAGTAAAACCAAAGGTCATTGTAAAGACCGGGTCTATACAGTTCTGTATACAGTTGTTTTACAAGATTCCATGTGGCGTCAATTGGAGCAAAGTTTGACATAAATGTTATCTTTGGCACCCTGACTCCGTCCTTCTTCGCTTCAGAAAACACCTTTAGCAAAGTCATGTAGGATTCCGTCCAGGTATAGGAGCCGTTTGTACAGTCAAAAGCAATAAAATCGATACCCGCATCCGCCAGCATTTCTGCATGCTTTCTCAAAACATACTCATCATTGGTGGAATAGTATCCAAAAAGAGGCTCGTTCCAATGGTGATATCCGGAATAGCCTTCCCACGCCCTGTGTTTAAAATCATTTATTGCTTCAGGATACTTTTTGATTATCTCTGTAATATTTCTTGCTCTACTTGCCTTTGAAAGCTCACCATGCCAAGTCCAGTAAAAAATGCCAACAATTCTGTCATTTTTGCCCTTTTTAATGTTTGAATACAAAGGCAGTGTTCTGCCAAGACCATCCACTCCAGTCCATGTATCCGGCTTTATTCTTTCAGCAAATTCATCCATCTTGTATTCAGGCTCGGGCATTGGCGTATGTTTTGGAGGGTGAAAAGAGGACAACTGCTCAAGGTCCTTTTCCGGTTTGCTTGTGTAGTAAAGCTTTACATCAATACTGCCTCCTTCAACATATCCGTTTCGGTACAAATCCACCTGCGAGCGTTTGTACTGGCTTTTCCTCAGTATTGCAGTTCCTGCAACAACTTCAACTTCCAATAAATATTCGCCTTTTTCTTTTTCATTAAAATCAAACGATGCATACGACTTGTTTAGACTTGAAAACTCTCTTGATTCAAGAGCCTCCTGTCCTTCAGGCAATTTTCCTTCCCACCTGTACAAGGAAACCTTGACTTTACTACTTCCTTTTACTGATACAAAAAATATGTCAAGCTTGTCAAAGGAATTGGATGCATGAAACCTTACTGAAAACCTTTCCCTTTCCGATAAGGTTAAATTGAAATCATTCTTTTCAGTATCAGTAAAGAAACTCACTACAGTATCATCTGCGCTATATACAAAAATCACGGACACAAGAAACACAATCAAAGCAATAAATATCAGTTTCTTTCGCATATTGCACACCCCTTCTCCTAAACATGATTATACAGAGAGCCAAATCCTGTGTCAAAGTTTAATTACGTCTGCATAGCCACACATTTGTGTGGTTTTTCTTTTGGTTGTAATGTATAATATACGTATCAAACAAACAAGGAGATTGAAATGAAAAGATACCATGTTTTCATAATACTGATTTTTTCTTTGGTTTTAGCCATAAACATTATTTCTAACAACAAAGAACTAGACAACTGGAATCACGAAGGAAACGTCAGGTTTTCAAATTCCACCTTTGTTGTTTCCACAACGGACAAAAACTTTGTTCATAAGGAAGTTGCGGGAGACAAAACAATAACCGCAAGAGTGTTTGATGCAAGTAATAACGCTGCTGCAGGTCTTGAACTGAGGGAAAGAGATACAGACAGACTGGTATCCTTCATCAGCTCAGATAACGAAGATGTTTACCTGAGACTTGTCAAAACAGGGAATATTGTAAGACAGTACAAATCCAAAGACGGAAAGGCCTGGGAGCTTGTAGATGAAACGAGCATCCCCAAGCTTAGTGACAACTTGTATCTTGGAATGGTTGTTTCGTCCAAGGATAGCAAAAAAAAGGCACAGGCAAAGTTCAAAAATGTTTCCATTGATGATACAAACAACTTAAGAACCCTTTGCTCTGAAACAATTGGTGATGTAAGAATACAAATCTTAAGTCCAACTGTTGTAAGAATAGAACAAAAAGGACCCAAGGGCTTTGAGGACAGAAACACTTTTCATATTGAGCAAAGAGACTGGATAGGGGCTTCCTACAAAAAGGAAACCAAAGGCAACCACGTGCATCTATCTTTTGATGAGTTTGTCATAAAGGTTCGCAAGGATGCCAAAAGCATATATAATGTTTCAATATATAAAAAAGATGACACATTGTTGTGGGAATACAGCAATGAATCAAACAGCAAATGGCTTCCCGGACCTTCTGAAAACACAGAAGTCTGGTCTATCATCGACAAACCGAGGGTTGTTCCCTCTGAGCATGGATTCATTCCTCAAGAAAAAGAAATTGAAAACAATGGTTGGGATTTGAACAACGATGCCGATGATGTTTACGTCTTTCTTCCAAAAGGCGAATACAGAACACTGCGTTTAGACTTCATCAACCTTACAGGAAGAACGGACATGATACCAATGTATGCATTGGGTAACTGGGAAAGCAAGTATTACCCCTACTCTGACAAGACTGCTCTTGATAGAATTGAGGCCTTCAGAAAACGCAGCATACCTTTAGATGTGCTGGTTATAGATACTGACTGGAGAGTCGGTGGTTCCGATGGATATATAATTAACACAGAACTTTTCCCTGATGTTGAAAGCTTCTTTAACAATGCTCATGAAAAGAATGTAAAAGTCATGTTCAATGACCACCCAGGAAGTGTGGGAGCACCATTGACAAAACAGGAGCTGGAGTTCAGAACCAACGGCCTTGGCCTGTTGCTAGAGAAAGGTCTTGATATATGGTGGTATGACCGCAACTGGCACACCTCAATTGAACCGCTGCCCGGCATAAACAAGGAAGTATGGGGCATGGAGATATACAGAAACATTACTTCCTATTACAAAGGCAACTTAAGACCCTTGATTCTTGCAAACTTTGATGGCATTGACAATGGCAAGCTAAACAGGGCACCCAATATTGCAGCACACCGTTATCCCATTCAGTGGACGGGAGACACATTCAGCAACATGTTAAAAGAGGCAATCGAAAACATGGTGTATGTTGGCGTGCATGCCCCTTTCCCCTATCTTGCTGAGGACCTGGGAGGTCACTTTGATGAAATTTCCACAGAATTATTTGTGAGATGGATGCAGTTTGGAGCACTGTCTCCCATTTACAGGGTCCACTCTGCTAATCAGACAAGAGAACCTTGGATGTTCGGCAAGGAAGCTGAGAACATTGTAAGAGACTATCTAAACATGCGCTACAGACTGATTCCTCTCATGTATACCCTTAGCAAACACAACTACGATACTGGAGAACCCATATTCAGAAGACTTGACTTGGTATATCCTCAATATGAGGAGGCAAAGCGGAACAACCAGTATCTGCTGGGAGACAGCATACTTATAGCTCCAATATATGAAAACATAGGTGACCAGCCTATTCCAAAGGATTGGCTTGAAACCAGTGATGGAAAACCAGGCCTGAAGGCTGAATACTTTAATAACAACAGCTTGAAGGACAATCCTGTTCTGACAAGAATAGATTCTCAAATAGATTTCAACTGGGGGACAAACAGTCCTCACAAGGATGTACGAAACAACAGCTTTACAGCAAGATGGACAGGAAAAATTACCGTTAAAGGTAATTACGATGTCAATCTGGCTGTTATGTCAGATGACGGTGTTCGCATCTGGATAAACGATGAACTCACTCTCGACAAGTGGGAACCACAGAACGCAGTACTGAATGTGGCGGATTTCGTACTTGAAAAAGGCAAAACTTATGATATCAAGGTCGAGTATCTAGAAATTGAAGGAAATGCAAGGATAACAGTCTATGCCCTGCCTGTTGAAGAGATAGGCACACAAAGAGAACTGTGGCTGCCTCCAGGAAAATGGATTGATGCATGGACAGGTGAAGTACATGAAGGAGACAAAACATTAACAAAGATTGTCTCATTAAGGGAAACACCAATGTATATCAAACTGGGGACAATAATTCCTCTGGCACCTGAAATGCAGTATACCAGTGAAAAGCCTCACGATCCTATTACCCTCGACATCTATCCGGATACCAACGGAGCTGTAACACAGGAACTTTATGAGGATGACACAATTACAAATGCATACAAACGGGGCGAATACAGAAAAACATACTTTTCACTGAAAGTGGACGAAAGTTCAAAGAGTATGGATATTAATATCTCAAAGGCTGAAGGTGATTTTGAAGGCTCACTGCAGGAAAGAGGATATGTAATAAGGATTAGAAAACCATTGGGTTGGGAAGGTCTTGATATTAGCAAGGTGACCGTGGATGGCAGTGATGAAGAGGTCAGAGTAATTCCGAAAAACACTGACTCTATGCCTTATGCAAATGAAGGAAGTTCTCCGGACAATGATGTGATTGAGATTGTTTTGGCCAAAAAGCCAGTGTATGAAGAGAGAAATGTAAAAATAGTATTTGTATAAAGCAAACTACCCTCTTTAACCTTGATTTAAAGAGGGTTATTTGTTGAAAACATAGTTGAGTTTTCTTTACATCTGCTTATCAGATAAAACACCTGAATCCAAACCCATGAATTTGTTCTATCTAAATTCAAAAAGACAATGGATAAACTTTAAGGGGCTACAAGCCCCTTAAAAAAATCAATTATATATTTATTCTTCAAGTTCCAAGTCTTTCAAAAGCAGATTGTCAACATCAATAGCGGCAGTTCTCATACCGAATGCAATCTCACTATACTCATAGATGAATGCACTATCTGTGCTTGCAAGTTCGTTGCCGTCTTTATCCTTGATAACCGCCTTCTTGTAGAAGTTCTCGCCATCGAACAATGGATCAAAATCATCATAAGTACCAAGATCGGAATACTCAATAGTTGCAATAAGGTCATCATTTACATAGTACTTGATTGTTCCTTTGCAGTCATCATCAATTCTAATCTTGTTCCAGTTAGATGCAGAATAGGAACACTCAATTTCTGCAAAACAGTTTCCAATTTTTGCTGGTTTTGATGTATCAAGGGTCTTAATAAACAATGTCAGTTTTCCATTCTCTTTGAACCACAATCCTATACCAGTTGTACTTGTAAACTTAGTACCACTATCGTCACCTTCATAATAGCCGGCACCGATAGGATTGGTGTTTACTGGTACTGTAAGTTCCTTGTTGCCGCGTACAAACACAGCTCCAACTTCGTCAGCTTTTACTCCTCTAGCATCAAACTGGAAAGTATATGGAGTTTCAAACAAATCAAGGTAAGTCATGCTAATAAATCCTTGAATGCGGAAGTATTTGTTGTCACCTTGTTCATAGACCTTGCTATGACCTTCATTTGCCACATCCCAGAAATGCCATCCATCGAGCATTGGTGGCTCATTCGGATATTCTTCAGAAAAGTCCTCATCCACATATACCTGTGGTCCAGGTATTGGAGTTGGAGTTGGTTCTTCTGTTTCCTCTGGTTCAGGAGTAGCTGTTACATCCGGTTCTTTGGTAGGAGTTGGATCAGCGTCACCTGTTTTTTTACAACCAACTGATAATACTAATACAAAAACAAGAATTAAAGAAATAATTAATAATTTTCTTTTCATAACACCCTCCTATGTATTTTGTGTTAAGCACATTATACAATATTGTGTACAAATTAACAAGTACATTTTTAAACCAACACAATACGATTTATTTGTTAATGATTGTAAGTCTGCCCCAGTCAAGTTCCCTCATGTCATATTGCAGTGTCAAGTGATATACATCAGGCCAGTTCAAGCTTAGATCATTGTTCCCGTAAGTATAAAACATAGTGGTGTAACCATGCCCCAAACTGTCTCCAATAAATCCAGGATTATGGTTTATGACAGCTGAGAAATCCTGGCTTGGCATTTGGGAATTGCTGCTTCCTCTTACCCAGTGAATTCCATCATCGGAATACATAAGCCTTATTCCCGCAATTGTATCGGCACCTTCCTGCCCTGTTTCTGTATAGTATATGCCAACCCACTTGTTTATTGCATCGACGTACTTCACATCACCAACAAACTGCTGATGACAATAAATATCTTCACCATAAGTGAACCCATCGGTGGAAGTCCTTAGCTTGAACCCTCCCGGGCTTTCACTTTGAGTGTAGTAGTATAGATAAAATGTGCCATCCTTGTATACTACACTGGGAGAGCCGGTACCATATCCAAGGGAGCCGCCTCCACTGGAAGGAACAACAGGCTTATCATGCACTATAAAATTGATACCGTCCTTTGAAGTGGCAACAAATATATCGTTGTGGTGCGGCCACTTTCCGTCGGTACCCTTTACAATGCCTGAAAAGTACATGTAATATGTTCCATCAACCTTTATTACCGAAGGGTCCCCTCCATAACCTGGCGCTTCATTGTATGGAAACAAAAGTCCACTTTTGTCTTCCGGTATGATTCTAACAGGCTTTGACCATCCCAGCTTTGGATCGGTGGTTTCAATGTAGTATACGTTGTCCGAACAAATGGCTTCAGGAATTCCACAGCCATACCACAACTTCCACTTTCCGTCATCCTTGTCGTAAAATCCACTGGCAGAATACGGACCCAGCCTTGACGATATTACATTTCCCAGATATTCAGTTTCAAAGGTCAAGTCCTTTATTTCTACATTCCTTTTCACACTTTCCGGATTATAAACATCAAGGTAGTAAATCTCATTTGTCATTCCCTTTTCACCGCTTATTCCAATCTTGGAGACCGCCTTCCTCATCTCTTCACTTACATATCCAAGAGAAAATATCAGCTCATGCTTTTCGTTTGCGGGAAGTTCCACACTGCCAAGGGTTATCCATGCCTTCGCCCCTTCATCAAATATCCTAAGCGACAGCTTTGCTTTCTCCTTTTTACCAAGGATTCTGAAAACAACCCTTAACTGGGTATATAAAGAAAGATCCTCATAATTCGTTTCACCAGGCGAATGAAGAATATAAAGCATCTCCTCCCCAGTATCCACCCAAAAATTGCAGTTGTCATCTTTGTCAGTTGTTGCTTTAATATTATCATCTGGAGTGAAGTAATGTGGGCTGTTTGAGTCTCTCTGGTTGTACTTCGTTTCCGCACCGTACTCAAACTCGGACAGAATCCTTTTTATGCCCATCTTTTCCGTATATCCCGCTACATCCTTTGGAGCTGGAGCAACGGAAGGATCGTAAAACGGATAATATGGGCTGTTATTTTCAGTTACTTTGGAAGTGTTACAAGAAACCAGCATAACAAACGCTCCAATCAACATGAGAAATGCAAATCTCTTTTTATTCATGACATTACCTCAAAAATCCACATCAGTTATTTGATAATACAGATTCTTTGGTGTATTGGTGTACCTTATATAGTTTTTGATGACACCTTCCACAGGTACGCCATTTATCCATGTCCTTACAGCATCCCAGTCTGGAATTGTCTTCCAGACTCCCACATCCTGCTCGGGATCTTCAGCAACCAAAAGATATTCTCCATCAGGCAGCGGATCAAACTGAAGTACTAGCCATGAATTATCGCTAAAATCAACAAAAGTTTTCTCATGCAAGGGTTCTTGCTCAACGGTTTTGGCATATGTACCCATCCATGCATAAAGCTTAAGTGTAAGGCTTCCAATATTGTCACTCATACTGGGACAAATAAAGCCTGATTCATCGAAGGAGGTTGTTGCAAAGAACTGTAAAGCGGCACTGTCGCCGGGTCTTATGTGAATTGCTGTGCTGTCATGGGTTGTAACGTCAAACGCCTCATATTTGTATGGATCTTCGCTGACTATTCCGCCATGATACTTCCCGGTACCGGGCTCAACTGTCGGATACACAGGTTCTTCCGTTGGCTCCGGTGTCGGTGTTTTCTCAGGTGTTGAAGTTGCATCAGGTGTTTCTGCAACTATCGGTGTTTTAGTTGCTTCCGGCTTTTCAGGAGCTTTGCAGCCTGTCAACAGAAAAACCAAACCTACGAATAGAATAAGGAGTTTGATTTTCACAATATACACCTCTTTTTTCTTCGTCTTATTTGTGAGTATTATACACAATTAAAAAAGTCATGTAAACATCTCTGCCTTCCATGTTGTTATCCTTAAGGTTTTGGGATACAATATTTTAGAAGTATATTTGAAAGAGGTTGTGCTATATGGTTGATTACAGTTCAGAAGTAAATATTACCGCAATATTGGCGGTATTGTTGGTTGTAACTTTGATATCCCTTGCCATTGGCGCCATAGCCTACATTCTCAGTGCACTAGGCTTAAGTAAAATTGCAAAGAAAATGAACCATCAAAACCCATGGCTTGCATGGATCCCTATAGCAAATGCTTACCTTGTAGGTGACCTTGCAAAGGATGAGATTAAGAAGGTTAAATACATAACGACTCAGCACTTTTTATTCGACAACCTGGGAATAATACTTGCTGTCACACCTTTGGTAGTAGGCCCAATATCATTAATCCCTATATTAGGCTGGCTTGCAATAATAGGGGCATTTGTTCTTCTAATATATCTCTCATGCCTTTGTGCGTACCACATATTCAAACAATTTGTAGGAGAAGGAAACGCCACAGCCTATGTTGTGTTGTATATTTTCCTTTCCCCAGTAGCATTGTTGATTATCTCTTCAAAAAATATTATTTATCCCAACGAATTCACAATAAGACACTCTAATCAATATCAGACTGATATGTTTAATCAATAGTGTAAAAGGCTGCACCGGAGGCAGCCTTTTTACATCTAATTCTCAACCTTAAATGTTCTACCAGAATCAGGACTCTCCATCTCAAACACAAAGGAAAAACTGTATGTTCCATCCCTGTTGAAATGTACCGTGTACCCATCGTATTCATGTACTGAAAATTCGATTGGCACATATTCACCGTCCACAAGCTCATAAATCCTTGGCTTCTTGATATTCGTAAACCCGTCTACTCGAACCACGTTGTTGTTCCTTCCACCTATGATGGTGAACTCCGCCTGATTATTCTCACACTTTATTCTTGGCAGATATGTATCCTTTACAACCTCTCCCTTTATCGCTTCAATACTGAGCGGTTTCAGGCAGGAGTCTTCCCTTACATACCTTACATTGTCATCGCTTTTGACCTTGAAGGATCCATATGGAAGAAGAATAAAATCCAGGTTAATATAATCTCCCTTTCTGAACTTGACTTTACCTAAATCCAAGGACAATGTCCCAATATTTATTTGCCCGTCAAAAGTATTCTTGAAAACAAATCCACCATTGTATTTCTTTTTCCCTATTCTAGCACTGCTGCTTTTCAGGATGAAGCCAAAGTTCATATCCTGCTCCTTCTTTTCAAGGTCGAAAAATGCAAAGTAAGGAGACTGGTCTCCTAGCTTGTATATCTGAGAATTGGGCTGAGAGACATCAATAGAAATATTCTGCGGCTGGTTATTCTCATCCAGATAAGCTGCTTGGTAGAACTTGTTGTTCCTTGAGTCAAATGTAAACAAGGATAGGTTCTCTCTTACATTGTCTATTGTCAGATCTTTTAGGAACTCAAGTCGCAAAGAGTAATATGTTCTATTTTCATCCTTTTGAGGAAACTCAATATGCCTCAATACATACTTGAACGAACCGCAGTCAGATATGTAGCTGTAGTCCATATCAACATACGTATTGCCTGAAGAACGGATATAGCTGTCCGTGTACTCTGTCATTACTTTCTTACCTTTGCTATTGATATACGACAGGAAATACAGCCTTCCAACAGAGTTGAACTGAGGCTGACCAGACCACATTATTCCGCTGGCTCCTCTAAAGTCGGGCAATGTCCAGCCGTCCTTTCCATACACATAGTATGGTGCTATACAATTGGACTCGGTTACACCAGTGGACAAATGATAATATGATACATGAAACTGTATCCAAGATAATTGCTTTAGTGGGTATTTTCCCCAGTTCTGATACAGATTCAGTACCGTAAACTGAGATTCCTCATTTTCTTTGAATCTTAGCGGGAATATTGTATCACCATACATCACATCTTCCGGATCATAAAAGGGCTCTTCCTTTTCATAAACAAAGTTTTTACCTACCTGCAGTGGTATTGGAACCTGTGTATTTGTATCGTCGAGTATCGCAGCGCTTTCAAGACATTCATTGTCGGTATTGAACCAGATATACAGGTCTCTGTTGCGATTGTCATTCTTCATTAATATGGTTGCATCAAAATGCTTGTCAGGCTCACGGTAAAATGCCTTGTTGAAATCGGAACCATCCATGTCAAACTTGTACATGCCAACCATATGGTCATATCCGTAGAATTGTCCATTTGCTTCGCCTGTTACGGTAATATCAACAAGAGGATTCCTCTCAATATCACAGGCCTTCTCTATTCCTTTAAAAGAATGCGTTGTATCTGTATACACCCTGCTGCCAAATATGATTTCCTCCATTTTTTTCAAGGTGTTATCTGTTACATTGGCATACTGGGTGAAGATGTAGTTGTTTTTGTCTTCCGTTACAGTGCAGTAGGACGTACTTCCATCAGGTGGGATTATGAATCCAATAACTCCTACCTTCTTTATGTCAAACGCAATATATTCAATACTTCCCCCATCCAGCTTCTTGATATTGGTACCTGTTCCGTTTTTGTCCTTGTACTGTATCTTCGATACTGTCTTCTTGCTGATTTTTACCTCAAGTCCAAATGCACCAAGAACATCACAGTCATTTGCAGCAATAAGCCTGTATTCTTGGTGTAGTTTATCGGAATAAGTGTGAAAAGTCTTCTCAAGTTTCAACGGAACTGAAGAAGCATCAGTTTGGACCGCATTTAGAGATTTGACAGTTACCTTTTCGCCAGCAGCAGAACCAACATCAAGACGGATTCCTACCATAGGCGAATTAAACACTCCCGACCCCATAAGATCCAATAAATATGTATGATATTTACCATCAGCATTTACGCTAAAGTTTATTTTCTGGTTTTCATTGAAACCGGAAGTATCCAATGTATAGAAATACAATTGTGCAGACTGGGCATCCCCTTCTACTTTCATTGTAATTTCGACTGCATTGTATGTGGCGGGATCCACATGAATTCCGGTTCTGCTTACATACGGATCAGCACCAGAGGCAATTTCAATCACCATGGTTCCATCTTTGTAATATACATCTTTAACGTCCTTATTCTTGTGCCAGCTTCCATGATTAAACCCGCCCAAATCAAGCTTTTTTCCATAAACGGAAACATCGGATTGTCCAAACCCCAAATCCCTCACATGGGATTCATAATAGTAGTAACCAAGTCTTGTGGTGTTAATTCTACCTGCACTGGGAGACTTGGATGCATAATAGACGTTTCCGTCGGTATCTTTAACAAAGATATCCATGGTATTTTTCAAGTAAGTCTTTCCCTTGTTTGATTTGAGTGCTGTTACATATTTTGATCCTGGTTTCATAAGATCGTGAACCAGTTCAATTTGTGTATTTGTTATCGTATAACTGCTTCGATCAGGCCTGTCATAATATGCCTGAACCTTATTGGCTATACTGTTTGCATATACCATGGATGCAGACAATTTTGTATCACCACTGGTATCTCTTGGTGGGGGTTCCTTTACTTCAGTACCACAACCAGCAAGAATTACAATACAAAGCAAAAGCATAAATGCCCGTGACAATTTCCTCAACTGCAACACCCCTTCTACGTATTAATCTTTCCACTTAATTTTATCATACTTAAACAGCGAAACAATACATTAATGTTTGAAAAGATTGTACGGAATTCTTTTAGCACCTTCAGGAGCTGTATATGGCAAGGGCAGGGTAAACTGATGAAATCCCATTGTGAATACCTGTTTTACCGTTTTGCTTTCAAATAGAAAGTACCTGTTGTGGTCATGCCTTAGATTGCCTTTGTAGAACTCTACAGGAGCAGGGTATAGCATGTATTCAGCATCAATAATCTTGTACAATTCAACGGTTCCACCACTGTAACCATGGTGTGCAACTTGCATCATATCCGATTTCAAATACTGACCGAAATTCAATACAAGTCTGTCATTTGCCATTTCGTTTGCATCAGCAAGAAAGATAATCCTCTGCTCTGCAATAGTCACGGTAAATAATACAGAAGAGAGATTCATTCCGCTATCCCGAATAGTTATTGGATAGAAATCCTCGTGGGTTTGCAGAATTTCTATCTCCGCATCCACATAATTAAACTTGTAACCGCTGTGTATTTTAACAATATCTGTTTCATATAAATATGTACCGATTACCTTTTTAAAGGTTTTGTACCGACCCAGATGGTCGTCAAGCATATGGGGACTGTCGCTGTTTAATATGTCATCATCTGAAGGGAAGTTGTATAAAACCTGTTTGATTGTCACTTTGTCATGATACTGTATGACAAAGTCATTGAAAGTGCCGATATGGTCACTGTGGCAGTGAGTAAGCAGCCATCCTTGAATTACGATTTCTTCTTCACTGGTTTGCTCTCTTAAAAGGTTGTAAAGTTTTTTTGCTTCACTGTGTTCTTTTTCAGGCCATCCTCCATCAATTATGAAGAAGGAGCCGTCAGAGAGTCTGAACACGTACGACATGCCTTCAAGCATATCATTACTGTCCAGTTTAATTTGTGTGAGCAATGGTTGGTATTTCCTTTTTGAATTGAGCTTTTGAACGCTTTTGGGCAGAAAACCCCTTGTTTCGTATACGATTATTACACTGGTAGATTGCTTAAAATAGCTGATGTGTACAAGTCTGTCTTTTTTAACAAAGGTATTGTATAAATTTCCGTTAACATCGTTGCTCAGTACATTTTCAAATCGTTTTTGCATAATCTTTTCAACATAATTTTCATACTGCTCCTTTGTTGTATTATCCACCTTGTAAACAACCGTGTCTCCGGAACTTTCAAACGGTCCTGACAATGAACCTCCTATGTATTCGGGCAGCGTAGTATCATTATCTTCTGTTGGTTTGGGTGTTGGAAGAATTGTAGGTTCTATTGTCATACCAGGGCTTGGCTCAGTTTCTGCATTATTTAACTCAATGTATGACAAGAATAATACAACAAAACATATTGACAGAAATAATACAATATATTTTCTGAAAACATACATATACGATACGTCCTTTGCTTTTTGTTTCTACTTATATTGTATTAAATCCATCTGTTATATTGAATAAAATATGTATTAACTTGTGTTAAAAACCCCCCTGAAAAACAGGGAGGTTTTGCCAAATAGTTTCAATTCCAATTATTTTGTTAATTACATATTATAATTCCTGATCTGTCTCTTCAGCTGCCGGAGTATATGTAGAATCCTGAACTTTTGCATCCTTTTTCTTTTTCAATACCACAACAATAACAACAACTACAACTACAGCAATTATCAAAAAGAACAACAACAATACCAGAATCCCTATAACCAAAGTATTGCTTGAAGTTGAAACAATCTCATAAGTCTTTTCCTCGCTGTACTCATCAATAGTTATATTCACCACATTATCATTTACTTTATGGGATATAACCTTTCCAGGCATTTTTACCGACACCAACACTGTCATAAGTTCACTTGCACTCATTGTCTCGTTATCGGTAACAGCATCCTTGTTAGTAACCATCTTGAATCTGTACTCGTTTTTAAACAGCGACGCTTTCTTTTTAATTGATGCATCCTTGAACAGAGGAATAGGATCATCACTATCAGTATCTGGAATGAACTCCAATAGTTCTTCCTCTATTTCTTTAAAAGTCATCTTACCCAAATCTTCAGTATAATAAACATAACTCACACCGTCTATTACTTTTTTGTCCGTCGTATAATCTTCGAACGGATCGGTCCCGTTCTCCAAAAAAAGATTGTACGCCTCCTCTGTCATGGCATATACATTCGATAAAGTACCGGTACCGTCTTCATTTAGCTCAATAACAAACTCAGCTCTCATACAACCAGTTGAAATCAAAACTAAAATCAAGGCCGTTACTGCTATCTTTGCTACTCTTGCAACTCTGCTCATAAATAGGCCCTCCAAAATAAATACTTGATTAATTCTACCATGCTCACAAATCAATTACAACATGTTAACAGCGGCATTTCTGTCATCCTAAGATTGCTACATCCATAAGGAATCAGGATCATTTCAACCTTGCCTCCAATCGGTTCTCTTGAAAGAGGAGTCTCTCTGCATACATTATCGTATCCTTCTTCATAACCCCAGTTTATCTCATACATTTCCGCAGATATAACTACAGGAGGTTTGTTTCTTGAAAAAGGTCTGTCCTTGATTCCATTTATGCTTACCTTGAAATCCTTGCTGGCAAAGGCATAGTTCCATTTTGAACGTGGAAGGACCTCATAATCGCAATATGGATACTTTCTTTCAACATTGTCTCTTGTATACTCGTAACCAACCCACTCTTCCCTGATTGGAAGTGCAAAAAGCAAAGGTCCGTACCACAAGCAGAACATGTCATTAGGTCTTTCCACAAGTTTTGGCTTGAATTCAAATACAACCTCAACCGTGTCTTCATGCCATTCTCTTGTAATCTCATGCATTGCCCCCATCTCAACGGCCTTGCCTTCAACCGTTGCACTCTCCACACATAAAGGTATGCGTATTCCAAATGTAAATCGGGTCTTTTCTTCAGCTTTTAATACATAAGTCACCTTGTTTTTGAATGGATAATCCGTAATACATTCTATTGATACATTTACACCATTTATTCTCGTGTTCAATTTGGCTGGAGCAATTACAGCAGAATAAATACCTTTTTCATTATGGGCAAATGTGCTTAAAGCAAATTTTGGCCATGCCTGGTTGAAGTTTGCAGTGCAGCACCCATAATTAGGCTCCAAACCAAAAAGATTTGCCTCGTGTCCATTGGTGTAGAATATGGGTCTGTTCTTGAAACGACTGCATTCAATCTGGTTGGTCATCTGAACGTATTGATGCGTCCACATGTCTTCACTGTTTGTTGCGGGAAAAGCATTAAAGGCAAGATTCTCAAGCCTGTCCAGCCATTTTGTTTTGCCTGTTACTTCAAATATCTTTTCATATGAATACATGGCTTCCGCCACACTGCATAGTTCAGTACCATGAATTGGGCTGTTGCCTGCAAAGCATTCATCGCCTGTAAAGTGCATGGTTGCCATGCCATGGTACTCCATTAGAAGACTGTACATCTTTTCAGCAAACTCATCCGCATCCATCTCCTTCTTCAAAGCCTGGGACATAAGTGCTTCTGACTTAATTGCCATTGCAGCATTTACCACATGAGTTTGAAAGGTCCACTCCGCTCTTGGCTCCATATCATCCCAGTTGTCATACAACGCCTTGTAATTCATACCCTGGGCATACAGTGTCCTTGCAAGCCTTAACAGCCATTCTTCTTCTCTTCTTCTATACATCCAATAAATCGGAATAAGGGCTTCAAACCATCTTGACATACCCCAGTTAAAAAGAGTTGTTCCAGCCACATGTCTTTTTAAATTGGCCAACGCCTTGTATACCACATCTTCAATTCTTTCATCTCCGGAGCAATCATGGTATAAAACCAGAACCTTTAGTATTAAAAACAAGGCCCATAAATCATATCTTCCTCTTTCATTATCATTGCAGGGACAAATCCACCCATCTTCTTTTTGACCCTCTATAATTGCGTTTATGTACTTCTTCGCCCTGTCAATCAAATCTTCGTCCTTGAGCAAATATGCAAGGGGTATGAATCCATCCAACCAGTAGGGTACTCTTTCCCAACCTTCCCGTACTCCACCAATCCACCTACTGTCTCTTACGTCCGGCCAGACTTTGTCCAGATTTCCAGACAATCCTTCTGCCTGAATTTTAAGCTGTGAAACAAGCCACCCCTTCGGCTCAATCTCCTTTGATGTGTAAAAAGTGAGTCTGTTTTCTCTTAACATATTCGCACCACCTGTCTCATCTATACAATGCGTATATTATATACTATTATCTTGTGATATACTATACTGGTATTACAAAATAAGTGAAAAAGGGATGAATATGCTCAAGGTAAACAGACTTGTATCAGGTGGAGTAATAACCAATTACAAATGTTCTTCAAAGTGCAAACACTGTTCCTATTCCTGTTCGCCAAAATGGGAAAGAGACTACATGGACGAAACCACTGCAAGCAACATTTTCAGAATATTGAAAAAACAAGGTTGCCACTCCGTGCATATTGGCGGAGGAGAACCTTTTTTGCAGCCTGAAAAGCTTTTGAAGGTTCTTGCCTCAGCTGCAAATAATGGAGTGTCTGTGGAATATATTGAAACAAATGCATCCTGGTATATCGATGAAGACAAAACCATGTCCATTCTATATGACATTAAAGAACATGGCGTCGATACCCTACTCATATCCATCGATCCATTCCATAATGAGTATATACCTTTTTGGAAAACAAAGAGCCTTATCAAGGCATGCTACAATGCGGGAGTTGGAGTTTTCCCCTGGCAAATGGAATTCTGGCCTGATTTGGATTCCTTTGATGAGAGAACAACCCACTCGTTAAAGGAGTATGAGGGAAAGTTTGGAAAAAGTTACATAGATAATCTCCTCGGAAGATACGGCATAAACTTGAAAGGAAGAGCATTCAAAACCTTTAAATCTCAGTTGAAGATGCAAAGCTTTAATGACATTATGAATTCTTCAAGACCCTGCGGCCTTCTTTCCGGTGTATATCACTTCCATTTGGACCTTTATGAAAACTTTATTCCCCAATCATGTCCTGGTTTCTCTATAAAGATTGATGAACTGATAAAAGGAGCAGACCAAGAAAAGTATAAGGTGCTTTACAGTCTTGAAAGCAGTGGTGTTGCAGGACTCTGCAATCTGGCAGTTAACAAGTATGGATATGTACCAAAAGAAGAGTATAAAGGCAAATGCGACTTGTGCTATGACATACGTTCCTTCCTGGTTTTAGATCTTAAACTTGATCTTCCTGACTTGCAGCCTGTTGGACATTATTTATTCGTTTGAAGACATTTATTTTAATCAATCAGCCTGATTTTCTACCATATATTAATAGTGATCAAACTATTGAAAGGAGCATACAAGTGAGCAAAAGATGGAGAAAAGTTTTTAGGATAGCATGTGGAAAGATAAGAAGAAGAACAAGACTTGTAACCAAACGATGGATATTCAACATTAGAAAACCAAAACTTCAACTGATAACAATGCAGCTCAAATGCATTAAAAGATAGCAAAAGCCCCTAACTTACATGTTGGGGGCTAATTCTTTACTTGTAAATAAAAAATTTAGGGCTGACGCAATAAACGGCAGCCCTCATATTACCTATTTCTTTTTCCTAAACAGCACAAACACTATTCCGCCCAAAATAACTACAGCCAGCGCTATTAACACGTATGTAAGAGCATCTGCTTGAAGGCCATCTTTCTTCTCGCCTTCATCCTTTTTAGACGGCGTAAACGTTGTGGAAGATTTTTCAGTTTCACCCGGAGTTTTGTCAGGAGTAGGTGTTGGCTCTTTTGTAGGTTCAGGTGTTACATCCTTGTTAAGCTCAATTTTCAGATTGTCAATCATGTAACCGCATCCCCTGCTGGCAAATCCCAGGTACCCTACGGTAGAAACAACAGCCTCTTCAACTTTAATAAGTTCGTTTCCTTCCGCATCCTTCAGCACCACTGTCTGGTAGGAAGGTTCGTCAAAAACCGGCATACCCTCCTCATGTTCCTTGAAGTATCCTTCACCAATAACAGTTGTCACATCTCCAATATCTGACAACTCAAGGAAGCAAATGAGTTCATCTTCCGTGTAGAAGGAAATCTTCTCTTTCTCATCCACTACCTTTACAGTAAGAAAATCATCAAAAGTCTTTCCCTCAGGAAGATCAATCAAATAGCTAACAGTGTACGATCCAAGAAGCCTCTTAGTGCTATCAGGAACTTCTTTCTTTACCGCATGTTCCGAAGTTCCATTTACAGGACCAGTAGTTCCACCATTCTTCTTCGTGTGTACCCCTACTTCCAGTGTTGTGCCGTAGCAGTAGAAGTATATGCCAGAAGCGCCAAGGTATGATGAATTATCCGGATCGCCATTGTCAGGTTCCAGCGATTTGTCATTACTCTCATAAGACGACCTCAACATTATAGCTGCTCTTTTGTAGTTTACTGCTGGATTTATTCCATGGGGCATCTTGAAATCCACAGTTATGGTGTAATCTTCAATTTCATCATTGTATATTGCATATGCACCAGTAATCCATTTACCAACGAAGTATCCGTTATCTCCTTCATCTTCAAAGTTTTCAGCACTACTTGCAAATATGTTGAAGTATAGCGGAAAATCTCCAAGCTGTCCTTCGTCAAAATCATCTTCAAAAATTACTGTTTTTGCTCCTACAGAAAGCGAAAAGCAAATAATTAAAGCCAAAGTCATTAATAACAGTTTGCGCATGACTGTTCCCCCCTTATTCTGACTTTCTTCTCCTCTTATCAAATATCAATACACCAGCAAATACCAAAGCCAGTATGGAGACAACACCAATTAATATTTGGTTGATGCTTGCGCCAGACGGGCTTGATTCATTCTTCTTTGGAAGCTCCCAACTTGGCATTTCAGGCCATTCAGGCATGTCGTCTGTTGAAGAGTAAATTACAGCAACTTCAACATCCTCGATGGAATCTGATGGCACCTCTACCCACGCCCATTTCCTGTCTCCAGATTCCACAATCCTGCATTCAACATCCTGCCCATTAAGTCTTGCCATTACATTCTTTGTATCTGCGGGAAATGGCCCAAGTCTGAGAGCTACACTTTCCAGATCCACTTTCTGCAGCTTAATCTGAGCAGTTTGTGTTCCGTTCTTTGGTGATGTTATGTACATACCCAGTGTGCCATCTGCATTCTGAAGATCGAAGTCCGTAATTTCCACATTCCATTCATCTGGAAGTCTTGGCATTATCTTCAGTTTGCCGTTGTTTACAGGTGACACTCCAGAAACAATGTGGTAACACTTCAATGCCTCTGCAAGCTGTACAAGGTTTCCGAGGTCTCCCTGACGTCTGATGATGCCTTTTTCCACATCAACAGTGATTCCTTCAGGTACCAGGTAAGGCTCAGGCAATCCAGGCGCATAGCTCAGTTTGGTCAGATTGCTTACCAGTTTGTTTGCATCATCCATCATGTCAAGAAGCAATGCGTTCTGTGTTATCATTGAGTGATCGTATCCTATTCCAGAAGGTCCGAAGTGACCCTGGTTTCTAATCCTCCTAACATCCAACTCATAGGCGTTTCTCGAATTCTCCACCCAGTCTTCAGGCATGTCATTCAAGTCGTAGCCAAATATGTCAGACATCATTGTAATCACTGGGTCATGGAAAAATCCAAATATATCCTGACTCCATCTGTTTCCTTTTGCCAGTCTTTCACTAATAGCTTTTCGAATAGTCTCTGCGCATTCTTCCCATTTTTCTGCGTCCTCTACATTACCTGCTGCTCTTGCCATTTCAGCATAGCTGATGAGACCCAGGTAGCAAGGAACGTTGCAGTAAAGGGTGTATGCGTTCATACCACCTTCAGACTCTGCATAGAGAAGTCCGTTTGCTGCAAAGGAAAGCCTTGGATGTTCAAAGCACCAAAGAATAAAGTCTGCCGCTTCCTTGAGTTCTCTCCAGTTATCCTCCACCCATTTCTTATCCATGCCAAGATTTCTCCATATGTTATAGTTGGCAATCATCATAAGTCCGTGACCGTCAGTCTCCTGATTTCCCATGTTCTGATACTCATCGCCAAATGCCTGTTTTGTATATCTGGTAAACCAGCCTGCCACTTCGGTCAGGAATGTCGAGTATACAAGCGGCTTGTTCACAATAACCGTATAATGGCCTGGAATCTGCACTCCATTTAAGGTCAATCCTTTTTCTCTGAAGTACATCATTTCTTTATTGGCAAATATGACACTTTTTTCTCCAAGGCCTGGGTATCCATATGAGTTTAAAGTCATTATTGCCCTTCCGCCATCTCGTGAGTAAAAATCACTGTAGTATGAATTTGCATTTGGTACCCAGGTTCCAAAACCGTCATACCTCCAGGATGGTGCATCCTTGTATGAAGTGTGCATCATGCCATCATCATCCACACGACCCATAAGGCTGAATAGATTTTCAGCAACCACTCCCGTAGCTATATCAGCTAGATTGTTGCCTGTAAATCTGAATTTAACACCTTTATATGATGAAGGATACTTGTATACAGGAGGGTTCTCGTATTCATACTCATAAGTTAAAAGAAATTTGTTTATCTCATCCAATGCTTCTTTGATTTCATTCGGATAAGGATTCTTGGAATCAACCACATGTTTGTCAAAGAATGCATCTCCTGCCTCAAAAGAGAATGCTCCTCCACTAAGGGTGCCTTTGAAATCCCCTCTTACAATATAAGCACCGTCAAATACAGGATTTCCCGCCTTCCCTCTGTTGTCTACAATTTTAATTGACTTAATTGGCTTGTCTTGGATTTTAATCTTTACAACACACTTTTCCGCAGCTTCAAATCCACCATAAAGATGAAGGGTTTTATCCAAAAGCTGCTTCATCCCGTCTACAGCCTCGTCGGTTTTGAAAGGAGCTCCACCTTCTGAAAAGTGATGCCTGAACCACATGGTATAGCCAAATACCAAGGGTATCTCTTCCGCATCGCCATTTGTATATTCAATATGGAGGGTTCCCATTTCATCCCCTATGAACCTCATATCAGGATAATTGGCAGTTCCCCATGGCGGGCATCCGCTATCTATTGAATGGTAACCGCCCACAACGTATAAATAGTCACCAACAACATCTTCCTTTGCGGTATAAGGAATCTTGACCCAGGACATTTCTCCGTTCCTGTTTGCGTTTAATTGACTTCCATTTGTTCCCATTGATATCATAATCACCCACACCCATAAATTTAATAGTAACAGTAGAAGTTTTCTTTTCATTATCCTTCATCCTTTATAGCTTTATAAATTCTACGCTCATGATAAGTATATATTAACAAAAAGGCAATATGTTGTAGAAAACAGACTGAAAGAAATATAAAATAGACATGTATCCAAACAGCAAAGAGCCGCAATATCTGTGGCCCTTTTGTTCAGTTACAAATAAGTTTGCTCACGTAGTTACAAAGTTTGCTCGTGATGAAATGTAGTTGTTGCAAGGCTTCTCGCTGTTTCTTCCCTTGTAGTGACAAAGTTTGCTCTCGGGTTTTATT
>DUPL01000047.1 GCA_012838385.1 Clostridiaceae bacterium | reverse complement strand
GCTAATGAATCCTGCGTCCTCCACCACCTTCTGACCGTCTTCAGACAGAATGAAATTTATAAAGTCCTGTGTGGCATCACTGAGTTCTCCCTTGGTCGCAATGTTAAAAGGCCTTGCCACTTTGTATGTCCCATTCTTGATATTCTCTACAGTTGCCTCCACTCCGTCTATTTTTACAGCCTTCACCGTATCGTTGAGTGAACCTAGTGAGATGTATCCGATGGAGTTTACGTCTCCTGCAATGTAGCTCATTACCTGCTGGGTACCACTAAGCACCACAGCTTCAACGGTCGTTTTGTCAATCTTGTTTCCGAATGAATTCTTCTCCTCAATTCCAAAAAGCTCAATAAATGCACCTCTTGTTCCTGAACCGCTTTCCCTTGACACTACATTAATTGTATCTTTTCCCGCACCGCAGGCAGACAGAACAATAATGAGTGACATGA
This sequence comes from Clostridiaceae bacterium, assembly GCA_012838385.1. GTDB lineage: Bacteria > Bacillota > Clostridia > UBA1212 > DUPL01 > DUPL01. Next base: position 3,206 of record DUPL01000047.1, on the reverse strand, counting down.
CAACCAATAAGATAGTTTTTCTAAACATATTTCCTCCTCCTTTAATAAAAAAATTGTACATGAAACAAGCTTTTTGGCTTATCTCACGTACAATTATATTTCCCCAAAATATAGGGCAAATATGAGTATTGTAAAAACCGTGTAAAATACTAAAGGAGAATCACATCGCTTACCTCATCTCTTTTGGCAACGGACAAATACATATCCCTGCCAATTACACATCCAATGTCATCCAGCATGTTTTTAGACGCATTGTATGCAAGGTGTGGGAAATTGTTTTCCTGACTCAAATGACCCAAAACCACCTGCTTTGTGCCTTCACAGACACACTCTCTGACAACTGACGCACATGCTTCATTTGACAAATGTCCAACATCACTCAATATCCTTTTCTTAAGAGACCAAGGATATCTTCCTTTTTTCAGTTTCTCCACATCATGATTTGATTCAATAAACAGTAAATCAGAGCCCTTTAGATTATCCCTGACCACATCCGATGCATATCCCATATCGGTTGCTACGGAAATCTTCATATTGTCCATATACAAGGCATAACTTACAGGTTCTTTTGCATCGTGGGAGATGGGCCAGCAAACAATTCCAATATCCCCTATCTCAAAGGACTTGTAAGATGTGCACTCTTCCACTTCTTCAGACTCTCCCACATATTCCAGCAAGGAGCACTGATGTGGCTTTCTAGTCTCTTTCTCAATTATTCTAATATTCTTGTCCTTTACATTTCCTATACACGGCTCCATCTGTTCCCATGTCTTGATGTTTGCATAAATAGGGATATCAAATTTACGAGAGAGTATCCCCACTCCTTTAATATGATCCGAATGCTCATGGGTTACCAGTATTCCGTTAATATTGGCAGGATCCTCCCCGATACTTTTTAGCGCACTGATTATGGCAACACCGGACAAACCCGCATCTATCAAAATGCGGGTTTTATCAGTACCTACAAAAATACAATTGCCACTGCTGCCGGAATACAGGCTGGCAAATTTTATCATATCGGGAATTCCTCAGCTTTTACTCTATGAATGTCAGCACCAAGTTGTGCAAGTTTCTTTTCGAAACCGTCGTAACCTCTGTCTATGTATTTAATATTGTAAACATCGGATCTGCCTTCAGATGCAAGAGCGGCAATAACAAGAGCAGCACCAGCTCTCAAATCGGTGCATTTGACAAAGGTCCCTTTGTATTTCCTGTTTCCTGTAATGTATGCAGTGCGTCCCTCTACCTTAATCATTGCACCCATTCGTTTAAGTTCATCTACATATTGGAATCTGTCCCAGATACCTTCTGAAACCACACTGTCTCCGTCTGCAAGAGACAATAGAGCTGTTATCTGAGGCTGCATGTCGGTGGGAAAACCAGGATAAGGCAGTGTCTTTACATTTGCGCCATTCATCCTGCCTTTATGAAATACTCTTATGTAATCGTCCCCTTCCTCAATTCCCACATTCATCTCCTGTAGTTTTGCGGTCAGAGACTCTTGATGTCTTGGAATAATATTTCTCAGTGTAACATCGCCTTTTGTGGCTGCAGCAGCCACCATGAAAGTTCCTGCTTCAATCTGATCGGGAATAATAGAATAAGTAATACCGCCTTTTATCTCTTTGCATCCCTTGATTCTAATGGTATCAGTACCAGCACCTTTAATATTTGCTCCCATGGCATTCAAAAAGTTCGCCACGTCAACCACATGGGGCTCTCTTGCACAGTTCTCAATAATTGTATTGCCTTCCGCCCTGCTGGCAGCCAGCATAAGATTGATGGTTGCACCTACTGTAACGCCGTCAAGATAAATACTCGTTCCTTTAAGTCCCTTTTTAGCGTTGGTCTTTACCATACCGTATTCTTCAACGGTATCCGCACCAAGTGCATTGAAACCCTTCAAATGAAGGTCAATTGGTCTTGGACCTAAGTTGCATCCTCCGGGGAGGGATACTTCAGCTTTTCCGAAACGACCCAAAAGCGCTCCTATGAAATAGTAGGAACCCCTTAAAGTACTTATGGATTCGCTTATTGCCTTGTGGCTTTTAACGTTACGGGGATCAATCTTGATAACATTCTTGCTCATCCAGGCGCATTTAGCTCCCAATGCAGTTAGCATATCAACAATTATCTTGACATCCAGTATGTCAGGTACGTTTTCAATAATACAGGGATTTTCTGCTAAAAGTACTGCAGGCAAAATCCCCAATGTAGCATTTTTGCTTCCACTAACAGTTATATCTCCATATAATGGCTTTCCGCCGTATATTATAAACTTCTCCAAATTTCACACCTACTCATGATTTCTTACTCTTAACTTCTCTTTTATAACCACATATTGAGTAATCCTACTGCAACGCCTACAGTATATCATACCATAAAGTTTGTTTCAATGAGAAGTAAAGTATAAATCATAAGTTGATTGAAATTTTACAATTAAATTCTATAACTAATCAAGCTTTTGCCAATACTCACTGGCTTCCCTTTCAATCTCATCAAGCCAATCCATAAAATGTTTGGTACCATTAAAGTACTGTTCAAGCATAAGGCTCCATGGTGTCTTTATCAAATCCGCCACACCTTCAGGAACCTTTGCACTTAAGTGGCCCACCGTATCATACTCCGGATAACAAATAAAAGCATCCATGTTCTTTCCTTCCCAGGAAGACTCTCTCTTTCGCCAGAAATCTGACTTTTCAAAGGTTTTAAAAACAGGCACTCCGCCGCCCTTTTCACCATGAAAAGCCTTCTGCCCTTCTTCAGTATTGAAGAACAGAGCCAAAACTGCCGCCGTGTCGGGTCTTTTGGTTCTGCAGTACACACCAGCCCCCGTGATGTAAGTTCCAACCTTTGGAGTTGGTAATAGCGGAAAAGACGCTATATCCCAATCAACTCCCAGACCATCATACTCCTCTCCATAATCCTTAAGATTTGAATACAGCATCTGATGGAATACATAATCCGATTTTTCAAGACCATCATAGTCGGAGGTGATTTTTCCAGTAGGATACAAGTAACCTTCATCTGCTGCTTCAAACATTTCAGTGATACCGGAGAGAACATCTTCATCAGACAGGAGACTGATCTTCCTGTTAACGGTATCATACCATTTGCCGCCCCAACCTTCCATGAAGGCAATATAAACCAAGTCCCAGTTCAAGTCCAGAAACATGGGAACTTGTGAATATGCACCATCTTCATTT
>DUPL01000046.1 GCA_012838385.1 Clostridiaceae bacterium | reverse complement strand
AGTCTGCTGTTTATATTATTTATTACATAAAACCCATTTCTGTTGCAGGAGTCGTAGCGGTTATAAAAAAGCTCGCTTTGGTTTAAGTTCAGCTGACGCATTATGCCTCCTGCTTCCTCTATGATGATTTGACCCGCAGCGGTATCCCATTCCATAGTGTGTCCGTATCTGTAGTACACGTCTGCCTTTCCCTCTGCAATCCTGCACATTTTTATTGCGCTACCTTTTGAAACAAGCTTTTCAATCTTATGAATGTTTTCTGCAAGCAGTTTTTTCGTTTTATCATCAAAGCTGCTTTTGCTGTGCATGCATATGAGTCGATCCGTTCTATTGCTTACTGAGATTCTTCTGTTTGCATCAAATATGTTTTCAAAAAACTCCTCGCTGGTTGATTTAAAAGTACCATGACCTCTTGCTGCATAGTACACTTTGTTAAACACAGGAATAAATATCAGGCCACAAACAGCTCTCTTCTTGTAAGAAAGGGCTATATTTATTGAAAACTCGTCATTCTTTTTAATAAACTCTTTTGTGCCGTCAAGAGGATCTATTATCAAGCAGTATGGATTTTTAACTCTTTCCTCTATGGTTTTGCTATCATACGTTTCCTCGGCAAGAATTGCATAATCGGGGTATGTTTCCATTAAATAATTTGAAATAATGCTGTTTGACGCTCTGTCTGCCTCGGTAACTGGAGACGAATCTTCTTTGTAGGATACAACAAAATCCTTTTTGTAAATCTTGAGTATTGCCTTTGAGGCTTCAATTGCGCAGGTGGCAAAATGTTTTAGCATGTCCTCGTAGTCAAAATAATAAGGTTCTACGTAGTCGATAATGTTCTGCAGGTTGGTCGGTTCAATATCGTAAAATCCAGGTATCTGGGATGTGCCTACCGTAACTAGAGGTATGTTGCCCAGTTCCTGCTTAAGATAAATATTATTGTATAAATAACCGATAACAGTACAGCCTTGGCTGTTTAGATCCTTTATGGTTCCTATACTTATATTTTCTTTTGCACAAAAAGTTTTGATGCCTGACTTTGACAGATGTTCGTTCAGGCTGTCCATTAGTTCGTACCCATCCGCAAACAGAATTACAGGGTTTTTCATAAAATCATTCCTTTAAATATCCTTTTTCAATAGAGTCTTTTATCATTTCATCTATGTTATTCCAAAGGTCTGGACATGCTTCCCTTAACACTCCTATTCGCTTGTATACCATTGCACTGTTCACATTGCCAAGTTTCCATGTATGACCTTCGGTGTAGTAGTTGAGTATGAAAGGTTGAAGTCTGTCCATGGCAGCAGCAAACTTTGCATCATAAGTCTCCATGGCTTCAAACTCTTCCCACAACTCCCTTAGTTCCGTCCCTTGATTTTCAGGCAGCATCCCGAAAATTTTGTCTGCCGCTTCCTTCTCGCGTTTCTGCTTGTCCTTGTAGCCTTCGATGTCAAAGGCAAAGGTGTCTCCTGCATACACTTCAACAATATCGTGAATCAAAGCCATCTTGACAGCTCTTGCCAGGTCGACTTTGTCTGTATCACAGTATTCATATAATATTGTACCCATTATAGCGATGTGCCATGAATGTTCTGCAGAATTTTCCCTTTTTGACTGGTCAATTATTGCACTTTGTCTCAATACTGTTTTTAGCCTGTCGATTTCCACAATGAAATCCAGCTGTTTTTGAAATCTATCCTTGTCCATAAGCAATCCTTTCCTAAAAAGATACCTCTTAATTGTAACAAAAAACTGGTCCGAGCACAAATTGACATCTTGCCCCGTTGGCTATATAATTTTCAGGAGTGAAAATTTTATTCATGGGAGAAGAAGATGAGAAAATTACTTTGTTTTGCTATCATAGTGACGGTACTGTGTCTTGGTGTTGTACATGCGGAAGAAGGTCACAAAATATATTATTTTACCGATGCATCCATTGCTGATGCCATAAATAATTCAGAACTTACAAAAAATGCATCTGCCCAGGTGGCGGATGAAACATTGAGAATTACCTTGACCAAGGGAGCGGAAGATCCCCATTTCATGCTGCCTGTTGAAGGCATGAATGCCGTGGGCGGCGAGGACAACATACTTGCCATATGCGTCAAGACCACATTCCGAACCTTTGAGTACGATTATGCGTATGCCACCTTTGTTACTGAGGAAGGGGAGGGGGTAGTCACCGCCAACTCTTATGCGGTTACCGAGCGCTGGCAGGTAATATATTTCAGACTAGGTTCCAACGAGAATTACAAGGGCAACCTCAAATCCATAAGAATAGATCCGTTTGAAAATGCACCCGACACGGAAGACGATTTGTTGTATCAGATTAAATGGTTTGGATTTTTTAAGGATATTAATAGTGCAAATGAGTTTGCGAAGGATTACCTTAAGGAAATAAATCCAACGATGGCACCGGGAGAGACTGAAGTTCCTCACAAAACTTCAACGCCACCGCCGGGATCATACGAAGATAATTCCATATGGGGATTTGTATGGACAATAGTTGCCATGCTGGCAGCCACTGTTGTCATTACTTACTTTTTGGAAAAAATGAGAAAGAAGGAAATGGAGAAAAGCAAAACGAAAAAGAAAATGCGCTAGATTGGATTATCTAATCGAATAAAGCAGCGGTATCTTCCATCCAGTTCTTTAACTTTCTTGTTTATCCTATCAACTGCCTGGGTCTTTTCCTTGCTCGACATACTAAAAGGAACTACCAAATCAAAAAGCAGATTGACCCTGTTTTCGCCATCCGTAATCCTGAAGTCGTGGATGCTGAATTCAGGGTTTATGTTTTTTACAATTTCATTTACAATATCTCTGTATTTGCTTGTCTTTTCATCGTTCATGGATATGGGGTCCATGTGTATGACAATATCCACTCCCAGCTCCTCGTATATTTTAATTTCGGTAAGATCAATGGTTTCGTGAATCTTTACCACACTGACATGGTCGGGGACCTCCACATGAACCGATGCAATAAAGTTTCCAGGTCCATATTCATGCACCAGCAAATCATGGAATCCATAGATTCCATCCACATTGCTTAGAATTTCATTAATCTTTGTCACAAGCTCGGGGCTTGGAGGCGTTCCAATCAAAATATCAATAACTTCCTTGGCAGTATCAAATCCTGACTTGATTATGATTAAAGAAACAACCATTCCTATATAACCATCTGCATTTATGTTTAGGTAATAAGAGATGAGAGTAGATACTATAACTGCGGAAGTTGCAAACACATCATTCAAACTATCTGCTGCTGCAGTTTTCAGTATTTTTGAATTTATAAGTTTCCCCATGTATCTGTTGTAGGAAAACATCCATAGTTTTAGCAGTACAGAGCAGGTTAGAACAACAACTAAAGCAGGATTAAAGCTTATCTTTTGTGGATTTAGAATCTTTGCAAAGGAAGTTCTGGCAAGTTCAAATCCTACAGCAAAAATAATTGCAGAAACAATAAGTGATACAATATACTCTATTCTTCCGTGCCCGAAAGGATGCTCTTTATCGGGTTTCTTGGTAGCAAGTTTTGCACCAATTATAGCAAAAAGGGACGAACTTGTATCAGTAAGGTTGTTAAATGCATCGGAAATTATGGCAATACTGTGCATAGCAAAGCCGATAAAAAACTTTGTAGCAAACAATATTAGATTTATTGCTATGCCCAATGTGCCTGCAAGAAAACCATATCTTTTTCTTACATCCGGAAGATTTGTTTTTTGGTGGTTGGGAATAAACTTTTTAATCAGTAGCTTTATCATGTTTTACCTTTCATATAAAATTACCCCAAGTATCGGAAGCCGATACCTGGGTTTGATGGAGTCTTATCCTAAACTAGATTTCAAGCGCCAGTCTTGCGCCTTCCTCTATAGCATGAATCGCTTTGCGTACCTGTTTTGCATCGCCAATTACGTGAACTTCCACCTTGTCTTTCAAGTCCTCATAAAAAGGATTGTATGACACGGAACCGATTGCCATTACGATGGTATCAAAGCCTTCCAGGTCAATGGCTCCCTGCAGGTTGACGCAAGCCACGGTTCTTTCTGTTATGTTTTCAACTCTGGTATCTGTAAGAATCTCAACGCCGGCTTCCTGTAATGTCTTAAGCAGGAAGTATTTTATGTTTGGGTTAAGGTCGCTTCCAACCTGAGCCTGCATCTCGATAATTGTTGCCCTTCTGTTCTGACTTATTACGTGCTCTGCAGTCTCAAGGCCAACCATTCCACCGCCGACAATCAATACGTTGTCTCCCAAAAATGCCTTGCCGTCCAAAACGTCGATGGCATTAACTACAGGCTTTTCGGTTGGAACAGGGCAATCCAGAGGAACGCCGCCGGTAGCAAGGACCACCACATCGGGCTCAAGAGTCATTACGCTTTCCACAGTTGCCTCTGTATTAAGCCTTATGTCAACACCATATTTCTTGCACATTGTAATATAATAGCCAATGGCACGACTTATTTCATGCTTGTTGGGTGGAACTGCTGCAGGTATCATCTGACCGCCAAGTCTGTTGGATTTCTCCAGAAGGATAACCTCATGGCCCCTTTTTGCAGAAAGCCATGCGCATTCAAGACCGCCAGGGCCTCCGCCTACGATAACAACTTTCTTTGCGTTCTCAGCAGGTTTTAAAACCCAGGTGCTCTCGTGTCCTGTAAATGGGTTTACCATGCAGGAAACTCCCTTATCATTAGGATCGCATCCTGGCTCTCCGTTACATCTTGTCAGGCATCCAATACAAGGAGAGATTTCGTTTATCCTGTTTTCCTTGACCTTGTTCGGGAATTCAGGATCTGCTATAGCGGCTCTTCCAAGAGCTACATAATCAGCTGCTTCATTCTCAATGATTGTTTCAGCAAGTAATGGATCATTGATTCTTCCAACAGCGATTACAGGTACATTAACTGACTTTTTAACTGCGGCTGCAGCCCATATGTTGAAGCCCGCCTTTACATTGGCTGGTGGAACCATCCATGGCATGCTTGCGTACACGCCGAGGGAAACGTGGATGGCATCAGCGCCTGCAGCTTCAAGAAGTTTTGCAATTGCAACTGCTTCCTCGATTTCACGGCCGCCGTGTACTTTTTCCTCACCGCTGATTCTGAAGATTACAGGGAAATCGTCACCGCATTTCTGCTTTATGTTCTTGATGATTTCAGTTGAAAATCTTGCTCTGTTGACCAAATCCCCGCCAAATTCATCTGTTCTTTTATTTGAATAGCCAGACAAAAATTGTGCTGGCAAGTATCCGTGTGCTCCATGTATCTCAACTCCGTCAAAGCCTGCTTTTTTGGCTCTTACTGCTGCATCCCCGAATTTTTCAATAATTTCATACACTTCTTCAGTTGTAAGTGCTCTGGGGATTTCCTTGTTTACAGGACATGGAATTGCTGATGGTGCCACAGGCTGCATTCCTGTGAAATATGAATTGGTTTGTCTTCCGGAATGCTGAATTTGTAAAAAGATTTTGCTCTTTGTTTCGTGAACAGCATCCGTAAGCTTTTTGAAACCTTCAATATAGTCATCGGAGGTAATCAAAAGTTGTCCTGGGAGGGCTTTTCCTGGCAAGTCTACGCATGTAAATTCGGTAATGATAAGGCCGAATCCACCCTTTGCTCTTGCCACATAGTAGTCAATAATCTTCTGACCTACCCTGCCGTCATCTGTTCCATGGTTTGAACCCATAGCAGGCATGACAAATCTGTTTTCCAATTTGACACTGCCTATTTTTCCTTTTGATAATACATTACTAAACATACTTTTTCATCTCCTTCTAAGTATAATGTTTGAGAATGTTTATGTTGATACAGTGTATTCCAGTTAAATTGTTTGTTACTTATTTAACTAGTGCCAATATTGTACCTAACATATTTGGAATGTCAATACTCTGAGGACATTTCTCCATACAATTTTTACAGTCCGTACAATTGCCTGCCTGTCTGCTGCTTTCAATATCATTAAGCCTTGCCTTAAGTCTGTCCTTATCCATGTCCAGAACATAATCGTTGTATATATCAAACACTTTTGGAATATCAACAGTAGATGGACAATCCAGGCAGTACCTGCAGTTCGTGCAAGGTACCTTGTCTTTCTCTCGATAGATGCGTAAAGCTTTCTCAAGATACTCGTATTCTTCATTCCCAAGAGGCTCGAAATTGTTTATTGTGTTTACGTTGTCGACAATCTGCTCCATGTTGGACATGCCGCTAAGTATGGTCTGCACATTAGGGAGGGATGCACAGTATCTTATAGCCCAGGAAGCAATACTTTTGTCCGGTCTCAGACTCTTAAGCAAGTTGTTGGCTTTCTCTCCCAGTTCCGCAAGAGCGCCGCCTCTAACAGGTTCCATAACAATACAAGGTATATTCTTCTCCTCCAAAAGTCTATACTGGGTTTTTGCATCCTGCAGTTCCCAATCCAGATAATTTAGCTGGATTTGCGCAAAGTCCCACTCAAACTCGTCTATGAGCTGTTTAAGCACCTGCGGAGTATCGTGGAAAGAAAATCCCAGCTTGCGAATTTTGCCTTCTTTCTTTTTCTTCATCAAGAACTCGTAACAGTTGTACTTGTAGAAGTTTGGCAGAGTACTCTGGTTGACAGAATGATAAAGATAGTAGTCGATATAGTCGGTTTGAAGACGTCTAAGCTGTTCATTGAAAATGTTGTCCAGATCCTCTTCTGTTTTTAAGGCCCAACCGGGCATTTTTGTAGCTAAAAGATAAGTATCTCTCGGAAACTCCTTTAGAGCTTTTCCTGTAAACTCCTCACTGGTTCCTCCATGATAAAAGTATGCGGTATCATAATACGTTATACCGTTTTCGTATGCGTAATTAACTATTTCTTTTGCTTTATCGTAATCAATGTCTTCCTTGTCATTTTGAATCCTGGGTAGTCTCATAAGTCCCAGTCCTAATTTTGATGGTTTCAACACACTCACCCCTGTTGTCTTTTGTGTATAATATATCATTTTTTTAGTCCCTTTCCAAATATTTATTAAAAAGTTTAAAAGGGACAGACACGTTAAACTCGTCCTGTTCATATGATGTTATGTAACGGTATTATCGGAGTTGCAGATGTATGAATATGACGGGTTATATACACAGCGGAAATGCTTTCCCAAAACCTCTTACATATGAAGAGGAAAAAATGTATGTCGAAAGAATGCAAAGCGGGGATATGGAAGCCCGGAATATTCTCATTGAACGAAATCTGCGCTTGGTTGCACATATGGCGAAAAAGTATGTATCACCAAACGTGAGCAATGATGATCTGATTTCTATAGGAACGATTGGACTAATAAAAGCGGTATCTACATTTGACTCTACAAAGGGCAGCAAGCTGGGAACTTATGCTGTCAAATGCATACAGAATGAAATTCTCATGTACATGAGGACCGGCAAAAAACATCAGAATGAAGTATCGCTCCATGATCCTGTAGGAATTGATCCGGAGGGCAATGAGATTACTCTGGTTGACTTGCTTTGTAATGAAGAGGAGAGTATCATAGATGAGCTTGATTGCAAATTTAAAACAAAAAAGCTCAGGGAACAAATAAAGAAAGTATTGGAAGGAAGAGAAAGGAAGGTTATCGAATTAAGATACGGTATCCTGAATGGAATTGAAAAGACTCAAAAGGAAGTAGGGAATATGCTAGGCATTTCGAGGTCCTATGTTTCCAGAATAGAAAAACATGCTCTTGAAAAACTTTACTCAAGCATGGAAACACAGAACTGACTTTGGAGCATAAAAAAGGGTGGTTACGACAGTGTAACCACCTTGTTTTCTTTAGCTGATTCATATATTGCAAGCACAAGTTCAACTGATTTTCTGCCTTCATAACCGTCTACAAGGAATGATGCACCGTTGTCAATGGAGTCAATGAGATTTGCATAAACACCTACATGGCCAAATCCATATACGCTTGTTGTGTGATAACTTAGATTTGTGATATCCTTGTCAATTGGCATTTCTTCGTCAAACTTCCATTCAAGTATTTTGTTTAGGCCAAGTCCTCCAAGTTTAACAAATCCTTTTTCCCCAATAACAGTGAGGCTGCCTTCGTAATCGCCGATGGAGGTCAGCATTGTTACATTCATGTTGCCTATGGCGCCGTTTTCAAACCTGATAATGGCGCTTCCTGTATCTTCGGCCTCAATTTTCCTGCCCAGATGATCTATGAAAGCGGATACGTTCTTAATGTTTCCCCCGACTCTCTGTACCAGGTCTGCATAGTGTACCGCCTGGTTCATAAAGGCTCCGCCGTCAAGCTTCCATGTACCTCTCCAGTCATCGCTGTTGTAGTAATTCTGTCCTCTGTACCAGTACACATTCGACTGGACCATGTATATATTGCCAAAGCGATTTGCATCTACTGCCTCTATAAGGGCGGAGCATGTGGGGTTGAGCCTGTTCTGCTTTACTACAAAAAGCTTTACGTTGTTTTCCTCGCAAGCCTTTATGAGATTATCGACTTCTTCCAAATCACATCCCATGGGTTTTTCAGTAAGTACATGGATGCCTTTCTTGGCAGCCTTTATGCCGTGTTCGGGATGCATGCCGCTAGGTGTGCATACTGCAATAACATCTAATTCTTCCTTGTCCAGCATCTCGTCCATAGATGTGTAGCAGTTGACTTCGGTTTCGTTTGTCTTGCTTATGTAACTTTCTTTTGCCAGTAGTGCCTTTTCTTCCATAATGTCGCACAAGGCAACCAATTTTATTTTGTTTTCCTTGTAGTGGCGGGCAACCGCATCAAGATGGATTCCGCTTATTCGCCCGCAACCAACGAGTGCATATCTAAGCATAAACGCCTCCATTATTTGTTCGTAAGGAAAGTGGGTGCGCTTTTGGGCGCTTTTCCTTTTATTACTTCATGGTAATATTTATATGTCATAGGTTCTCCATCGGTTACACAAGTATCAACGAGCTTTCCTATTAATATGTCATGAGTGTCCACGTTTATATGGTCTACAAGGTCAAAGCATAAAAAGCCCGTGCAATTTTCAAGTATTCTGGGAAGACCATTACAATCCTCATACTCAATTCCGCCCATTTTATCCCTGTTCCTTCCGGATGCAAAACCAAGTCTTTGTATGACTTCTCTGGGAGTATCGACGGAAAGTATGCTGATTCCATACTTTTTTGTCCTCTTTATAACTTCATTTGTATAGCTGTCCTTGTTAAGGCTGATTGCCATATAGATAGGTTCAAAAGAAGTGACCTGAATCAGGGTGTTGATTATACATCCTGTGGGTCTTCCGTTGTCGTTAACTGTTAGTGCATATAGTCCATATGAAATGTCGCTTAATACTTCCAAATCCAAAGTCAATCACCTTGTGTAATTAATTGTTTGAATTGTATAACTATAATCTGTATTTGTCAACCCGTTTTGTAGCAAATTTTGAGGCTTGGAGGATACAGACATGCGCTAATTCTTCAATGATGTCTGAATTGTGCATGGACTGGTACAAAATAAACTAGATTAATTCCCTAAGGTATATAGAATATGTAAAAGAAAATCAGAATAGGAGTATGAAAATGAAGTGGATAGGACTACCATATGAAGCAAAAGAGAACGAAGACGTTGACTACCTATACATTGTAGGTGGTTACCATTCTGTTGATAGCGGAACAGAAGTCTGGGGCACCACCAGCTATGATAAGATAAGACTTATTGGAGATGGAATGGGTGCTATTGTAATTACATATGAAAGTGGTGCTGTGGATAAAGTGCCTCTCATATTTGGCTACACCCTTTGGTATTACAAACCCTGGAAGCTCTACAAGGCCCCCTTTGACGGACCAGGGAAGGATGAGAACATGGTAAGTCTTCTTAACGAGGCTTTGCATCTTTACGGTGCCATTGAAGGACGTGAAGATTGCGTTCTCAAGGTTAAGCTGAGGGGCGAGAAAGTAATAAGTATAGAAGTGGAGGACAATAAAGAAAAAGCAGGCAGTCCAGTGATAAAGGGAGCATATATAGTTTCAGGCGAAGTTAATCAGCTTACAGGCGGTATTGTATCAATCTGTACCGAGGAAGACTTTTTTAAAAGGTATGTTATTGACTCGCAAAATCCATATCCCGACAATGTAAGGAAAGCCATAGAGGAAATAAGAAAAAGGCTGTACACCTTTGAGGAAGATTACACTAAAGAACCCATTCCCTTTGAGTATGAAGAGAATTACGACGGAGTCAAAGTACGTTTTTATGGGAACAATATTGCAAAAATTGCAAACGGTGTGTTTTATCATAATCTGAAGAATCTTTCTGAAAGAGTGGATGAAGACGGGCTTCTTCACGAATCCAGCAAAAACGCACCTGAATCCTTTGACAGCTTTGGGACATGGAAACATGACGCTGGTACATTTTATGGAAGATTCTACACACGAAACAGAAGCTTCTCTGTGCTTGCTGCCTTTGGGTACAAGGAGCTGGCGGATAGGGCTGTGGGGTATGCCAACAGAAAGATGATGT
>DUPL01000045.1 GCA_012838385.1 Clostridiaceae bacterium | reverse complement strand
CAAATATTTTAATATACAATAATTTTACAATACGTGAAAGGAAGAACTAACCAATATGAAAAGATTGACAGCCATTATACTTGTTGTTTTAACCATATTATCAATTACATCATGTGCAAGAGAAGGCTGGAAAATGACTAGCCCAAGCAAAACAATTGAAGATAATTCAATTACTTACATATATGACAAGTTTACAGGCAAGAAAATAGAGAATATTTATCTGGAACACGGTCAGAGACCTGAAATTATGTTTAATGTTGAGTCCATTTCTGGTTCCTTGGACGTGTTTATTCAAGATGAATATGGTAAAACAGTTTATGAGAATTATGATATTCAAAGCGGAGAGTTTTTGGTGGAACTAAGCCGTGCAGGCGATTACAAGGTTATTCTCAATGCAGAGGACCATGTAGGCAGTTACAATATGACGTGGAGCCTTCCAAAAGCGTCTTCCGATGAATATGTAAATCCGTATGAGAATTTGGCAGGAGGCAAATGGCTCAAGGCCAACTTCCATACTCATGCCGGAACCGGTCCGGGCACCTGCGGTGTTAATCCTCAGGATGTGGTTATCGAGACATACAAGCAACTTGGTTACGAACTGTTAACCATATCGAACCACGATATATTTACAGACACATCGAATTATACAGATGACAAGATATTGATGATCCCCGGTGTTGAGTATTCTCCATCTAGCAAGGGTCACATGCTGACCATTGGAATTACTCAATCCCTTCATGAACATACAAATCAAAAAGCTATCGAAATGACGAACGAAATGGGCGGTTTTGTAGTATTGGCACATCCGAACTGGGGAAGGCAGGGTTACTGGCCTCTTAATGAACTGCTTTCACTGAAGGGATATATTGGTATTGAGGTTATCAACCAGCTTATATACCGTCTATCAGGATCAGGCCTTGCCACAAACGCTTGGGATTTCCTTCTTTCAAGAGGAAAGCTCGTTTATGGTTTTGGAAATGACGATCTGCATGCACTTGGCGATGCTGGCAGAAGCTTTAATATAATCTACTGCAAGGAAAGGACCTGGGAGTCCATGAAGGAAGCGATTGACAATGGACAGTTTGTAGCATCAACAGGCTTGTATCCTGAGTACTTGGTACTTGACGGAGACACTATTAGAGTTAAGGCAAGTTATCCTATTGATACCTATGTTGATACCTTTACATACAGATTTATTGAGAATGGAAAAGTTTTGTCCGAGCAGACGGCAAGAGAAGGTGTGTATAAGCTGAATGGCGAAAAATACGTAAGGGTAGAGGTTATTGGAGAAAATGGAGCGATGCTCTTTTTCCAACCGGTATACCTGAAGGATACACTTGTTAAACCATAATGATGTGAATTAATAAACTTTTATACAAGGTCTTCATATGGAAGATTAAATTGTTTCGGTTGGCTTTAATCTTACTAGTGGACCGATGTATTTATTATATAGAATAACTTAAAAAGACTTCATATCAAAGTTTTAATTCTTTTTTTATTAATTATGATAAAATGTTATTAGAGATAACATCTGCCTTTTTTAGAAAAAATTGAATAGGTTGAACCTAACCAATTAAGGGGAGATAATATGAAGAAACGTCGAATTCTGATAAGTGTTATTATAGTTGCAGTCCTGGCTGCTGTTACTTCCTTGGCTCTATATAAATTCTTAGACACAAACAAGAACAAATCTCCAGGCATAATCACAGCTACTGAAGCGGAGATAATGGATATTTATCTCGATATGCTTATCGAGCACAAGAAGTTTGCAGACACCATCTTTACTGATACAAGCAATATCATGGAAGGCACAGGCTATTTTGGCAAGGGTGGAGGTCAGAAGATTAGAACGCACAACAACTACACCTTGTACTACGCCTTCCTGTATACACAGCTTCATGGTACCAAATACATGCCAGAAGAAGACCAGGAAAATACCGAATATGCTATAAAAGACAAGGAAGCCTTCCTTGAGGAAGTAAAACAAAAGGCTTTGGCTGGTATTCGTTATGGAATATATACTCACAACTCTGTAAAGAAGATGCAGACAATAGAGGCAATGGCAACCGACTCAGGCAAGTGGTGGGGTCCCAATCACTGGCAGTCATCCCTCTATGCCAATGGAGTTTTGTTTGCTGCTTCGCTGATGTGGGATCATCTTGATGAACCGCTGAAAGCAGATGTTGAGACGGTTGCAGCTGCTGAAGGAGACAGGGCGATAAGGACGAATCCGAGAAGCTATGCTCCAGGAAACACAGGAGCTGAAGAGAATGCCTGGGATACCAACGGACCATCCCTTGCATACTGCATGTTTCCTAAACACAAGAATGCGGAGAAATGGAGAGAAGCAGCAATCAAGTTTGCGATGAACACCTTGTCTCGTGAACTTGACAGGAATGATAGTGCTGTAATAGATGGAAAGCCTGCATCCAAATGGATAACAACATCTAATCTTTTTAGTGATTATTCTCTTGAAAACCACCAAATTCTTCATCCCAAATACATAGCAAGTCCTCTTATCAGTTTTGGAGATTCCGTTGTGGCTTTTGCTTATCACGGAAAACCAATACCAGAAGCATTCAAATACAATGTCCAGAAAGTAAGCGATAATGTTTTGAAAAAGCTTGTATACCCGACCGGAGAATGGATTTATCCCAACGGATGCGACTGGACCATGATTCTGCCTGGAAAACTCGAGGCGTTCGCCTTGATGTCCTGTCTCCTAGGTGATGAAGAAGCTTTGATGCTTGAAGCCAGAGCTGCAAAGCTTGCATATGAAAGACAAAAACTCACAGAGGATGGCAGATTCGTTCATATTGCAGATATTGGCACGGAAAGGGAAGCTGTAAATGTAAAGAGGGTGGTCTATTCATATCTTTTGCACAAGCATGTTGGGTTTAAAGGTGATGGTTCTACAGCAACCTGGGAAAGTTTTATAGACAACCACAAAGGCACAACCACCTTCCTGGATGGATTTGTAATAACCAACAACAGCATAAGCAGATTTGCAGCGCTTTCATGGAAGAACAAACTTATTGGCTTGGTTACACCAAGCAGCGACAAGTATTCGGACAACAAATACATAACACATCCAAACCTGCCGAATATTGTCGGATCAATGTCCATTGTAGGCACATCAGCAGACAAGGCATATATAACCCATAAAAATTACACGGTGGGAGAGAAATTTGCAAACGGACTATATGCTGGATTCTCGTCCATAGGCAAATTGAGTGAAAACGGTGGAGCGGTATCAAGATACATAGCAATGACTGCTCTTCCGTCTAATGCTGTGATTGTCATGGACAGTACCGTTGCAGAAAGGAATCTCCAGATAGCCGCAGGTTATGTGGTACCCATATCCTTCCAGACAGATATTGTTTCAGGACAGAAAAAGACAATCATTACTGAGAAGGATAAAGACAGCTTTACCGCAGGTCCTGGAGTTAACAAAGAGTATGAAGGATCATATGTGTTGGTTGACAATCATACATCAGTGATACTGGACAAAAAGATGAGGATCACCTTTGGCGATTATACATTGAGCTCTGGTTTGGGTGGCTCCACATTGAAGTTCTATATCGAGCCAGGACAGTTTCAGAAAGGACAGAGTATAAATAAAACATCAGCTGTCATATTCTCCAATGTGGAAGAATCTGAGCTTAAGAAACTTAAGAGTGATGTTGAATATCTCAACATGCCTGAAGGATGGCAGGGCATATTCGTAAAAGATACTGATGGGAAAAAGTACTATGTTGTAAACAACTTTTATGGTCAGAAGGGTGCATTTGAATACACTGGAGAAACCTACGCACCAATATTCATGGATGACATGACTGTAGCTGGCAAAACAGCAACGGTTTCCCTTAATGATGGGATGGCTTCATATGTTGGTGAGCTGTCAAAATACATATCAACTGATGGCAAGAGCGTTCAGATAAGAAACAGCAGCTCTCCCGACAGATTCTACATAAAGAACAATGGAAGTGACGCTGTGAAGGTTGAAATTATGTTTATCCACAATGGAAAGGATGTTAAAGGCTCTTTGAGCTTGAAGGCTGGCGAGTCTTACCTTGTACAGTGTGATGGCAAAGTAAAGACTGAGAAAATTGACAACTTCCCTGAAGTTCCTGCAAAGGTGCAGAACGTAAAAGCTGAAGCTGTCAACAAGGAAGTCCGTATTAGCTGGAACAAGTCAAGTAATGTGGAGAAGTACATAATTACAAGAGTGGATGTTCTTGGTATAGAAAAAGAACTGGCAACTCTTGAAGCTGGTGCGAATGAATATGTTGACAAGAGTATTGAAGAAGGAAAGAGCTACAGGTACAAAGTCGTTGCTGTAGGTAAATTTGAAGGGTTTTTATCAGAGGATGCTTTTTCTAATTCCGTATCAGTAGGTGAATACAGGGACAACACCGGAAGAGTGAACGTTGCATACAGCAAATCAGCCAAATTCCAGCATGGCATTCAGGCTGCATATCCGGAGTATTTGGCAGTGGATGATGACAATGCAACGTTTACGGTGAATAACAACAAGGTGCCTACTGCAAGCAGTCCTGAATGGTTTGAAATTGACCTTGCAGGCATGTACAAAATTGATGAAATATGGATTCTGCCAAGAGGAAGATACGGTCCAAGAGATGTTGAAATCTTTTACTCTGAAGATGGTGTAAACTTTGTTTCAATTGAAAAAAGGACTCTTCCAAATGTGCAGAATGCAGCACAGAACAGGTTCGAATTTGATTCTGTCAATGCGACCAAGATCAAGATTAAAATCACATCTTCATATTCCTCAAAGAATGTGCAGATTGCAGAGGTTAAGGTGTATAAAAGTGAGTAAAGAACTGGAGGTAGAATATGAGAAAGCTAATTGTTATCATGCTTGTACTGGCAACAATATTTATGATTGGCTGTCAGAACGGTGACGAAAAGAAGGATAAACCAACTGCCACACCTGTATCGAGCACACCTACTCCTGAACCGGATCCAACGGAAGAGCCAACCCCTGTGGTGACTCCGGAGCCGACAGAAGGTCCAAAAGGAGTCAATGTAGCTCTCGACAAGCCATATGAAGTTTCTTCATTTACAATTAATGAGAGAAGAGGATGGAATCCAGAATTTATCAATGATGGAGAAATAGAGTGTATTGATGGCTATCATTATGGCTGGACCAGTCAGGTTGGTAAATATATTGGTGTTGATCCATCAGAAGCGCAGGAATGGGTTATCATTGACCTGGAAAAAGAGTACACAATCGGTACTGTTATTGCATGGCCTCGTCAGGACACAGGTCTGTATTTCCCAACGGATTATCAGATCGATGTTTCTAACGACAAGGAGAACTGGACAACAGTATATGAGAAAAAAGGCGACGAGGGTTCTGCTGAAAACGATCTGTCTCCAAGGATTATAAAGCTTGAAGATGTAAAGGGTAGATATGTAAGGTTCATGGGAACACTATTGAGAGACGATGATCAAACCCACAATGACGGCTTGCTTATGCAGCTTGCCGAACTGGAAATCTACTCGGAAGACAATTAAAGAAAAACTGTTTGGGTGCCATTTGGAAAGTGGCACCTTCTTTTTTTGTCTTTAATGTAGTATACTTGACTGGAAGAATAATAAAGGTTGGAGGAATTTCTTAACGTATGTTGTCTGAACTTAGAAACAAAAAAGGCTTTATATGCGACATGGATGGTGTAATATATCATGGAGACAGGCTTTTACCGGGTGTAAAAGATTTTGTTGACTGGCTGTACAAGGAAAACAAAAGATTTCTTTTCCTTACTAATTCAAGTGAGAGGTCTCCGAAGGAACTTCAGCAGAAACTCTACAGAATGGGTCTTGAAGTGGATGAAAGCAACTTCTATACAAGTGCGCTTGCTACAGCAAAATTTATAGCGAGCCAGTCACAAGGCTGCAGTGCTTATGTTATAGGGGCGCCTGGTCTGTTCAATGCTCTTTATGAAGCTGGCATTACAATGAATAATGTTAACCCAGATTACGTGATTGTTGGAGAGACAAGCAACTATCACTATGAAAATTTGGTTCTTGCATGCAGGTTTGTATTAAATGGAGCAAAACTCATAGGTACCAATACCGATATTACAGGACCATCTGAGTCGGGGCTTGTACCTGCCTGCAGATCCTTGATTGCTCCAATTGAAATTGCTACAGGCAAGAAAGCATACTTTGTAGGAAAGCCGAATCCTTTAATGATGCGTACTGGTCTTAAGATGCTGGGTGTACACTCCGCTGAAGCTGTTATGATTGGTGACAGAATGGATACGGACATTATTGCCGGTATTGAAACTGGCCTTGAGACCGTGCTGGTTCTTTCCGGAGTAACCTCAAGAGAAGAATTAGATTTGTTCCCCTTCAGACCAGGATATATTTTGAATGGTGTGGGGGACATCGTTAATGGAAAAATTTAATAGATTAAATTAAGTTTTGGAGGCGCTTTTTATGAGAAAGTATCTGCTGCCAAAGGATGGTATCTTTTACAAGGCAAATCTGCACTGCCACAGCACGCATTCCGACGGAAAGCTGACTGTGGAACAGCTGAAGGAAGTATATAAAAAGGAAGGGTACAGCGTAGTCGCGTTTTCTGACCACAATGTTCTTATACCACACATGGATTTGTGCGATGAGGAATTCCTGCCCATAACTTCAATTGAAATAGATGTGTCGGACAATACGGTTCCATGGCCTAAAAATGCCACATATCACATAAATTTCTTCTCAAAGGATCCTTATGCTGACAAGTTCATTGAGCTTGAAAGAATTTATAATGCAGATGTTATTAACAACATCATAAGAAGGGCAAAGGAAAGAGGTTTTATAGCCCAGTACAACCATCCCAGATGGTCGCTGCAGACAGCTTGCGATTTTCTTCCTCTTGAAGGCTTGTTTGCCTTTGAGGTATACAATACAGGCTGTGAAGTGGATATGATGAATGGCTGGGGCGAATATGAGTATGAAACCTATGTAATGAGTGGAAAGAGATGTGGTTGTGTGGCTACCGATGACAACCACAACTCGCAAGAACTGAAGTCACCCAAAAGTGATTCATTCAAAGGTTTTACGATGATAAAGGCAAAAGAACTTTCTTATGATTCTGTTATGAATGCATTGGAAGATCTTGATTTTTACGCCTCCACCGGACCTGTAATCCACGAATTGTATGTTGAGGACAATACAGTGTATATTGAAACATCTCCCTGCTCATGCATTCTCCTCCGCACGGATTCCAGAATTTCAAAGAGTACAAGGGAGGAGTCGGATGTTCTGACAAAACATGCATTTTCTTTGGATTTCAACTACGAATACATCCGATTTGAATGTTCGGACATATTTGGAAACAAGGCGCTGACAAGAGCGTACTTTAAAGACGAGATTCAATAAGTGTTGCTGCCATAACTTGTGCATAAATTCTGGCAAGAAAATCATTGGGATGATTTACATTGTTTCCGGACATGTCGTAGTATCTCTTTCTTTTAAGCAGGTATTTGTGCATTGTGGTCATGTCGGCTATTGCCACCATGTTTCCTTTAAGCGTATTCAGTGCAGGCAGGTATTCTTCCTGGTTGCCAAGGAAGTTTGCCACCTCTCCATTTGCCAGCATGGTTGCAACAAGTACAAACTCACAATCCGGATTGACTTCCCAAACAGTATCCATAATGGTTTTTATGTGCCTTAGATAATCATCTTTAGAAACCCTTCCGCTTCCATCATTCATGCCAAAAGCTATGAATACAAGATCGGGTTTGAATTTTGCAGCTCTATCATATGCGTGTTCCGCACCCCAGGAGGAGACTGTTCCTCCCACTGCTGTGTTTATTGATTCTATATGGTCGCTTGCATATGCCTTTTTGAGTGCCTTTACTGTCATCGTACACCAGTCATCGATATGTGGCATCTGGTTTATTACTTTGCTGGAATTTGCACCGGTGGTAATACTGTCGCCGTAAACCACAATCCTCAATGGTTCTTTGTTCTTTAGTTTGCTAATTGTAATTGGCAGATTGACACCCTGGTAGGGAGGAAGGGGGCCTTGCCATGTTTCACCATGTATGTATGTCACCACGTATTGCAGTTTATGCATGGCGTCTGCTTCTCCAAAGTATATGAATCCTCCGCCTGTTCTGGGAAAGCATCCTCCTGGAACATTTTCATCAAGGTAATAGTCCTTGTATTTTACCTTTTCAATATTTCCATCTTTAAGAATTTCCAGTTTCCCATCTTTTAGTATATAATCTGCACCTTCTTGATAGGTTATTGTGTGTTTGCTGTTCTTGACCGATATGATTTTCTCTGCCTT
>DUPL01000044.1 GCA_012838385.1 Clostridiaceae bacterium | reverse complement strand
ACATATTGAGAATTTGCATATCTAAGAAAACTTGATATATCTGCATACTCTTCATTCCTGGAGCTGACACACAAGTGGTAGTGGTTGTCCATAAGACAATAGGCAATAATGTCCACACTGTACTTTTCAGCTCCTTTTGCAAGCAAGTCAAGGTATTTGTTCTTGTCTTTGTCATTTCTAAAAATATTTATACCGCCAAAGCCTCTGTTAACAATATGATACGTTTCATGAAACACACTTTTTGGACGTCGCAACTTACAGCCTCCTGTTAAAAATTTTTGCCTTGTGACAGTTGGTGCTATTGCTAGACTGCAGATGTTGCTCCGAGTATTAAGCATGTGAAGATTACCACAAATTCAATCAGGTGTCCATGTTGGGCTTATTTCCCGTTTAGTGTAATTAT
Organism: Clostridiaceae bacterium; assembly: GCA_012838385.1. Taxonomy (GTDB): domain Bacteria; phylum Bacillota; class Clostridia; order UBA1212; family DUPL01; genus DUPL01. Next base: position 83,238 of record DUPL01000044.1, on the reverse strand, counting down.
ATGTAAGATGTCTTCTAGGTTTAGATAAAACAGGCAAGTTTATAAGCTTGATTACATGTCTGCAGTTGACAGTTTGGCATAAAACACGCCTTTTACAGAATCTGTCTATTTCCCAATATTAAAAATATGATTTTTTAGCATATTTAAATTCCTATTTTATTATAGCTTCCATTAAAACAAAGTCTTCAGGTGATGTAACCTTGATATTGAACTTGTCTCCCTCTACTAAAGAAACAGGAATGTTTGCAAAAAGAAGCAATCCTGTGTCGTCTGTTATATCGGGCACTTTTAACTCATTCCTTTTACTTTCCAAATAGTAGTTATGGGCATGCCTGATTATAGAGTACTTAAAGCTCTGAGGTGTTTGAACGATATACAGCTTGTCTCTTGATGGTTTTTCATGAGCATGTAAACCATCCATACTGACAACAATGGTATCCTGAACCGGAATAACCGTTTCGCATGCTCCCGTGTTTTTTGCCATTCTTATATTCTCTGCGATAATTTTATACGATAAATTTGGCCTTGCAGCGTCATGTATAAGGATAATATCATCGTCTTTACAAACATCATTTAATGCTTTTATTGCATTAAATGATGATTCTCTCCTTGTATTTCCTTGACCGACAATTTGCTTGACCTTCATAACATTATACTTGTCCAGCAAACTGCATAGCTTACCGTTCCACTCTTCAAGACAAACTACAAGAATCATGTCTATTTCATCATGTTCTTCAAAGGCTTTTATTGTTCTTATAATCATTGGAATACCGTTTATATCCATAAATTGTTTTGGCATATCACCGCCAACTCTTTGACCTGTTCCACCAGCCAAAACGACTGCAATGTTCAATCCAATCATCCTATTCTTTTTTTACCTATTATATCTTTACGCAAATAACTTGTCTACATTTGTAGACTTTGCTCAGACCAGTTTATTAATATTAACACATATTGTTTACGTTTGTGGACAAAGCAAAATTCATGTATACTAGACTTGATATATCATTTTACTCGGAGGTATTTATGAACTCGTATGCACAATCCATGTTGGAATATATAAACGGATCGCCTACACCTTACCATGCGGTCAATAAACTTAAGGACATGCTTGATAAAAAGAATGCCATAGGGCTGGATGTTGAATCCAGCTGGGAACTTGAACAAGGCAAACTATATTATGTTGTCAACAAAGACACATCCATTGCAGCCTTTTACCTAAGCAGTGATTTGGAAAAAGGCTTTAAGATTGCTGCCGCACATACAGATTCGCCTTGTTTTAGAATTAAGCCGACATCGTCATTCATTAAAGGTGGCTATGAACTTCTTAATGTTGAAGGTTACGGTGGCAGCATACTTTACTCATGGCTTGACAGGCCGCTAGGACTAGCTGGTGTTGTCTATGTTAAAGAGAAAGATTCAATCCGAAAGGTTTATATAAACATTTCGGAACCCATAGCCATAATTCCAAGTCTTGCTATCCATATGAACAGGGAGGTAAATGAAAACGTTAAGTTCAACATCCAAAATGAATTGTCACCGCTGTTTGCGCAGGAAGATAATGGGCAGGCATTTATTAGTCTTCTTGCAAAGGAAGCAAATTGTACCGAGGATGATGTATTAAGTTTTGATTTAATGACTTACGATGCATCTCCTGGAACATTCGTAGGCTTGAACAAGGAGTTTATCTCCTCTCCAAGACTTGATGATCTGTCCATGGTATATAGTATTTTTACCGGTTTTATAGAGTCATGCGATAATATGATGGAAAACGCCATCGCTGTAGCCTTCGACCACGAAGAATGCGGCTCACTCAGTGACAGGGGTGCTAGGTCCAATTTTCTCGATATGATTCTTGACAGGATTTTTGAAAGCTTTGACATGTCCAAGGAGAAGAAATACATTGCACTTTTCAAATCGTTTCTCATATCCGGCGACATGGCACATGCAGCACATCCTGCTTACCCAGATAAAAACGATCCACACATGCATGTTTGCTTGAATAAGGGCCCTGTGCTTAAACACAACTCAAACCAATCCTATGCATCCAATGCAAAAGCAACTGCTTATATTAAGACTCTTTGCAAGAAGAATGATATTCCCTTGCAGGAGTATGCAAATAGAAGCGATGTAAGAGGCGGGGGAACAATAGGACCTATGCTATCAGCTGAATATGGAATTACAGCGGTAGACATTGGTAGTCCCATGCTTTCCATGCATTCTGCAAGGGAACTTGGCGGTTCCAAGGATCCGTTTATGATACACAAACTTTTCAAAGTATTCTACTCAAACAACTAAATAGTTATTTTGTGTTCACTGCCGTCATCAACGAGCTGGATTGTTTTCGATTCCATATTGGCTTTAGATTTATTCTTTACTTCTATATGATATACGGTGTTGCCAAATCTGTACCTGATTGTATAACCTGGCCACGATGACGGTATTCTTGGATTAACAATGAGCATGTTTCCTCTTCTTGTTATTCCCAGGAAGTCTTCCAGCATTGTCTTGTACAGCCAGCTGGCAGAACCGGTGTAAAAACTCCATCCACCAAGCCCTATGTTTTTATCATCTGTATATATATCTGCAGAAACAGCATAGGGCTCGTTTTTATACATATTCACTTCTTGCTGTGTTCTGGCATGGTTTATCGGGTTCAGAATATTTAACAATTCGTAACCTTGATCATACCAGCCAAATTCGAGCAAGGCTTTAGCAAGCCAGATTGAACCATGGGTATACTGAGCACCGTTTTCTCTAATACCCGGAGGATATGCCGCAATATATCCCGGATTCATGTGCTCTCCAGTAAAGGCAGGCGTCAAAAGCTTTATAATCCCCTTGTCAAAGTCAACAAGCCTTTTGACCGCTGATTCCAATGCTGAGACTGCACGCTCTTTGTCTCCTCTACCACTGATAACACTCCACGATTGCGCCAACGAGTCTATTGAACACTCTGGCGATGTATGGCTGCCGATAGGAGTGCCATCCTCGAAAAATGCTCTGACATACCAATTGCCGTCCCAACAGTATTCTTCTATAGATTTGACAATATCATTGGTAATTCTGTCAATGGACTGAACAAAATCGTGGTCAGAGTAAATACCAGCAGCCTTGCATAGTTTCTTGAAGTTGTCCATTACGGTACATAAGAACCATGCAAGCCATACGCTTTCTCCCTTCACATTGTTCATTCCATCATTCCAGTCTCCGCCTCTCATTAGAGGAAGACCGCGTTTACCAAGCTTCAATGCAAACTTCATAGCTCTTATGCAATGATCTATCAAAGATTCCTTTAATTCCGAAACTTCACATATTTCATATCTGTCATGCTCCGCATCGGATAGTGGAGGACTTTTCAAATATGCAACCTCAATTTTCAGAATGTCGTAATCCTGTGTGTGCATGCAATAGTAGTAAACGCAGTAAGGCAGCCACAAGAGGTCATCACTGTACCTGCTTCTTATACCTGCTCCGGATGGTTCATGCCACCAGTGCTGTACATCTCCTTCCTCATACTGTCTTGATGCATGTAGCAGTATCTGCTTTTTCACACGCTCAGGGTCGACATGCAGCAATGCAAGGCAATCTTGAAGCTGATCTCTAAAACCAAAAGCTCCACCCGACTGATAGAAGGCAGTTCTTCCTTCCAGCCTGCATGCTTTGATCTGATACAACAGCCAGCCGTTCATCAGAATGTTCATGGCTTTGTCTGGTGTATCAACTACAACCTGGGTTACATAATTATGCCAGTACTCTTTTACTCTGTTTAGTTCCTGTCCTGCATTGAACGTACTCTTGAACTCCTTTATAATCTCCACACGTTCTTCATCTGAATTAGTTTGACCCAGCATATACACAAGTTGGAAGGTATCACCTGCTTTTATCAATATGCTGCTTGTCATCGCCATGCAGGGTGACAAGCCAGCCCCGCATGAGTTAGACAAGCTGTTTTCTGGAAGCAGGGCAGCAGGTGCGGCCAACGTTCCGTTTATCCCTTTAAACTCCAGATCATCACCCGTATAGCCGTCCATTGACAACGATGAGCTTATGAAAGCCGTCAGTTCTCCAAACTTGTCAACTCTATAATTGTTTGCTAGAAGAGCATCGTTTTCAGCGTCCACAGAAGTAACGGTGTAAAACCCGCGCTTGGACAGATAGTCTCCAAGAACCGGTCTTACGTAATAAACCAGCCTCAATTGCATATCCTCCTCAGTTGTGTTTGTGATGCTAAGCAAAGAAAGCTTTACGGGTTTGGTCTGAGCAGCGAACACCACAAGCTCTGTATTTAAACCAGGTGCCTTTCCATTAAACACTGAATATCCATGCCCATGGCGCACCTCAAACAAAACATTGTGTCCACAGGGCATTGGGGTAGCAGAGAAGTACTCCCCATTTTTCATGTTTTGAATATAGATTGTTTCCCCTGAAGGGTCTCTGACCAGTTGGTTGTACCAGGGTGTCAATCTGTTTTCCCTACTGTTTATATGCCAAACTGATCCAGAACCGCTCTCTGAAACAATAAATCCAAAATTGGTCCCAGTAATCGTGTTTATCCATGGTCTTGGAGTTGTAATAAAGCGGTTTTGAGAATACAGAACATCAATTAAATACTCATTGTACATGCCATAGCTGTCCTTTGAGAAACCGCCATATCCGTTGTAGAACACCAAATCCCTTGTTGGAACTGTATAATTGATTCCCTCCTTGTTCCTGAGCGCAAACTCATTTCCAGCCATAATCATGTTTCGGTAAAGCTTTTCCTTTCCAGCAACAGCTTTTGCATTTTCCTGACTCTGACTAGATGGCTTAAGAACTATACAGCTAGCTGCAAGCAAACATTCCAATGCTCGTCTGTTTTTCTCCATGGGCTGTATTACATAAATATTACCACGCACATGGTAGCTGCCAGCAAGTGCTTTTGCAGCAAGGCTTTCTGCAGCATCCTTTTGAGAGCTTACATACTCGCCACCTTCTTCAGTTATTATCGCCAGGTCTAACACAAAGCCCCTGAAGCTGAAAAACCTCCACATCCTTATCATTCTTTCAAGAAAGTTGTAGTTCTCGATTTTTTGTGCAAACACTGTAACAATCGGGTTATCACCCGAAATTCCCAATTCCCACAAGCTGGCAACAATATCCTGACCACGACTAATCGCACCTGAAAACAAGATCCTCACAGGGCTCATAAAGACAATATGCGAAAGTGTACTGAGGAAGGCCTTTCTCTCACCCGGCAGCACTTCGACATATTCCTGTTCAATAACGCATCTTGTTTCAGCAAGGCTGAGAGCCCTTTCCGTGTTTCTAATGTTGCGAAACTTGTCAACTATTTCATATATTGCATCTCTGCTTTCAGCGTATCCCAACGTAAAGGCCAGTGTATCACTCTCGCCTGCAGGTACGCTAATCATGCAGCGCATTGAAAAACAAGGAGTAATAACCGCACCATGGTTTCCTGAAAGAGGCGCATTTGCCTCCATTGATTTTGGATTCTCATAATCTCTGTTTCTTCCCATAAAGGTTAAAAAATCAGTATCATAAGAGAAAGCAGAAATATCTCCTGATTTTGATGACGCCACCATGCATGCATAGGTGAGATTGCTTGGCTCGTCCTTATACTTCCTTTTCGCTATAAGGGTGTACTCGCTTGGATTTGCCTCGGTTACAATCATTAGGTCCGAGTAAGCAGGATGAGATTGATGTGACATCCAAGAGGTCATGGTAAGCTCACACACGCATGTTACCTCTAGGTGCAAGTTCTGCTCGGAGTTACTTGTGAACTTGACCCTTCTGATCTCTGCGTTCTCTTCAGGAGACACAAAAATCTCAAGCTCACTTTCCAAATCCCCGTCTCTTCTCTTGAACAAGGCACGGTCATTGTAGAAATATACAACTTGTTTATCCGCTTTTTTTGCAACAGGATTATAGGTCAGTGAAAACACCTCTCCTGTTTCCCTCACCCTCACATAAATGAAGAAACCAACAATCTCCCTTTCTATGCCTCCAAACCATCTTGTTATCCCAATCTCTCCACATTTTGAGTAGCCGACACCGTCAGCTGTAATCATTACGTGGTAATTGCCATTTGACAGCAGATGACAATCCGGAAGAGCTCCACCAAAAGAAGTAATTTCGCGCAAGTCTGCAGCATGGTTGCATTCATGATTCTCCTGTGTTCCTAGCTCATTATATCTGTCTTTCTTGTCATTCTGCCTGTCGTCATATGCTTTTCTATTGCCAATATATGCCTTCTTTGTCAGGAAGCCTAGTATATGATTGCCGGAAACCAGCTTCCACTTGCGCAAATGCTTGCAGGGCATTTTTTCAGTCAGCAGCCATTTGCACGATTCAACAAGTGGAATCGCACTAAAGTTTTCTCTAATCAAATCATCTAGTGCAAAGTTCGCAATTGCCGCAAATGACATACCCAAATGATGCGCCATAAAGCTTTTTACGACACCCATGCGACCTTGTGTATAGTCGACTGCCTCGCAATACCCATATATTCCATAAGCGCCCACCTCTTTGAACCTCTCCAGATTCTTAATTACTTCATCAGGCTTTCTGTCAATAGCCATGAGTGAAGAGTAAGGCGAAACCACTCTCTCAGTATTAGGGTTGCGACGAATTCCGAGTTCGGGAACTCCAAACGCTTTATACTTGAAGTTCATATTGACTTCCATGGCGTTAAAACAAGACTCGGACACGCCCCATGGTATGCCGTATTCCTTCCCATACTCCATTTGAATCTCAACAGCGATATCGCAAACCTTCCTCCACAAGGAATCTTCGCAGACTTTAAAAAATGCCTCAGGCAAAAGGTATTCAAAAGTAGTGCCTGCCCATGACAAAAGAACACCCGTCTCTTCCGAGTATCTTCTAGCCATCTTGAAGAAATGCTCATATCCCACATCGCCTTTCGCTATCGCAAGGTAGCTTGTAAGTCTTGCCTCGGAGGCTACAATATCATAATGAGCACCCGACCTTCTTCTTTCATTAAGAGAATATCCAACAGAAAACAGCTGCTTTTGCTCATTGTATAAAGGTTTGAAATCAAATCCAAGAGCAAGGTCCTCCATTCTTTTAATAATTTCATTCGCCCTGTCGCGGCAAATAGAAATAGAATCAATATTGAGTTCTTCAATAAAAGCACTTACCGCGCCTTTTAGTTTTACCCTTAATGCAAACGCTTTTGTAGATTCATTCTGGTTAACGTTTTCGAAGTTCGAATCGGAGTTATAATGAGAAAGTACATAATTCCATTCTTCTATTGTCTTCTCGCTATTATTGAGGAAACTCTCCACCGCCTCCTTGTCGACCTTCCTTTCCACATCTGCATACTCGTTCAAAGTATTGATAAGGTCAAGAAGACCATGTGCCTGTGAAGTAATAACTTTATCTCGGTACAATTTATTATCTTCGCTGTCATGTCTTTCAACTGTCTCCCTAATTATTTGTGCCGAGCAAAGTAATGCTGCCATCAAGTTGCCACTGTCGACGGTCGACACAAATATCGGAGTCAGGGGGACAAGCGAAATCGTGTCATACCAGTTGTACAAATGCCCCTTCCATTTCTCCATGCGGTCAATCGTGTTCATTATATTCTCAAGCCTTTCGATCATATTGCAAAAAGTAATATAACCCATATTGTAGGCAATAACACAACTTAGTATCAGATACCCTATATTGGTAGGAGATGTTCTGTGAGCAATTGAATACACAGGTTCAAACTGAACGTTGTCAGGAGGCAGGTAATTGTCCTGCTTCCCTGCATAGTCTTCGTAAAATGCCCATATCTTACGGGACAATATGCCTATTGACCTGTTTCTCCTGTTTTCCGCTTCATCAACTACTTTGTCACATTTGTTGTTGCTTATTATCTTTGCAACAAATGGGGCAAAGAACCATATTGGAGTTGTAATGCCCGGTATAATTATTGCCGCAATAAATGAGAACCACATATTTTTGCAGTAATATGCAAAAGAGCCTTTGGTCAGTTTCTCACTGTCTGCAGATGTCACCCATGACAAAAGATTCTTTCTGCTAACATACACTCTCCATAATGTTCTGACTATACTGTCTGCCATGACATATGCCTCATGAGGCAGAAATACAATCCGCAGTGTGCATTGCTTCAACAGCCCCAACGAAGGAGACAGTATAAAAGGAAGATACATTGTAATTGCAAGCAACACATGCCAAAAGACAAAGTATGACCTTAATGCAAGCATCCCGATTATATACGTCAGCAGTACACTTGGCGCCAATAGACTTCGAATAAAATTTGCATTTATTTTAAAAATGGACAGAAAGTTCAATGGATTTTTTCTCTTCCTGCCTTTTTTGTCTATTATGGTTTTTTTCTTGAAAGGCAGGAGTTGCCAATCTCCCCTCGTCCATCTATGAAGTCTCCTCACATATGAATCGTAACTGCCTGGGAAAGAATCATAAAATCTGATATTAGATGCAAAGGCCGTTCTAAGATATGAGCCTTCAATCAAATCGTGGCTTAGTATTGAATTGTCTGGAAAGGCATCTTCCAACAGGGCATTAAAAAGTGCTGGATTGTACATTCCCTTGCCGGTGAAGATTCCTTCATAACAAGTGTCAAAGTAGAAGTCTGAAGTCTGTGAAAAGTAACAATCCACACCCGGTTGGCATGAATAACAGCTGGTAAAAAAGTTCGGGCTTTTATAACTCATGCCTTGAACTATTGATGGCTGCAGTATTCCATATCCGTCTACTACAACATTGTCTTTTACAACAGGCACGTTCAGAGGGTGCTCCATGATTTCCACCATCTGTCTTATGCTGCCACCTGGCACAAAGGTATCCGCATCAATCGTTAAAACATACTTGATATCAGGCATGTCTCCCTTTGCATTAGATTTAAATGAATTGGATTTCCCAATAAGCAGATTGTTAAATTCAATTATTGCTCCTCTTTTTCGTTCGTACCCCATGTACTTGTTTTCTTTTTCATAGAAAACTCGCTCCCTGTAAAAGAAAAAGAACCGGTTGTCTACACCATACTTCTTATCCAGTTCCTCAACACTGTCATAAGCGGCTTTTACAATACTCCTGTCCATGTCTTCTGTTTGCCGGGGACTTTCCTTGAAATCTCCGACCAAGGAATAATAGATATTATCTTCTCTGTTGGCAAGATACAATATCTCAAGCTGCCTTACCAAATCCTTTGCCCGTTCAGGACTGTCTATTACTGCGGGTATGATGCACATCACCTTGCAATCATCAGGGATACCGCTGGAGAAGTCCATATGAGGCAGTGGTCTTGGAGGATAAAGCTTTGCAAAAATCTTTTGAAGTATAGGTATTGCAATATTCTGCACAATTACCAGCAGCGGCAGAATCAAACCTGCTGCAAGGAGCAGATTTATCACAATGCCGTTGTAGTTCCTGGTTATTGCATAAATAATATATATAAGCGGCAGGAATCCAAGAATAACACTAAATATAGCTAATGATGTAAGAAACATCACACCAGCTTGCAAGCCCCTTGGTTTTATGCTGAACATTGGCTTTCTGGTTTTAAATTTCTCGGATACCGCCTTCTTAAGGTCTCTATACCCTTCTTTATAAAGATAATATCCAACATGCTGCGGAGACGATGAAGCTGAGGCAAGCTCAATAGCGGTCATTGCAACACTTTCTGCAGAAACACCCATTCTTCGCGCATATACATCTATGAGGTACACGTAGTAGGTTCTACTTTGTCGTCCCATTTTGCTGAAAACATCCACAGGGTCTTTCAATAGAATCTGTTCCACAATGCTAAGTTTTTTTAGCAAGGCACTCCAATGGATGGATGTTAAGTTGTTAAGTCCTGTAATTGCGTTTCCAACGGATACACCCAAGGCACTCCTTGTCTTGTGTTCTTTTGCAATCAGCTCATCAAGTGTGATACCCCTGCCCGCCAGCTTGCGCTTCAGGATGTTTCTAAATTGTTCTGTGTCATCCGACCATTTTGCAGCGAGTCTCAAAATGGTCTCAGCAAACACAGGAGACAAATCTCCCACACTGGATATCCATTTTTCAAGAGCTCTATTGCTTGCACCTTTTCCTTCAATGTAATTAACGTAACGGTTAAACATAAGTTCTGACTCATGCCTTTCTTCCGTTACTCTATCGGTCATTTTGCATACCAAGGCAATACGATTCAATAAGGCAAGTCTCAGCATGGGTGCAATAACTGCAAGCTCCGCTGTTTTCAGAGGAGATATCTTCTGATAACTGTCAAGATAATCAGAAATGGCACCTTCATCCACCAAACCGTCCGTATACTCGACTATCTCGGAACAAATTGAGTATATTCTGAGCTCCGAGTACCCTTTAATGTCACTTCTTTCTATCATCGGAAGATACTTTATCTGTTTGCCCAGATCTTCGAATGTGTTCAGCTGCCCTTTAATAAAATGGTAGTTGTCCGCTATCCATTCCTCAGCAGGCATCGCCACACTTCTTTCTTCGATATATCTGGAAGCAATCCTTCTATACGTATTCTCAATTACATCTTTTAGCTCTTGGGGTTTTGGCAAGTGTCTTGGCCATTTTTTGCACTTTCCTTTAATATGATGAGAATGAGCAGCCATTTCCGCTCTTTTGATAAATGAGTCTCTACCAAGTACTTCTTTGAAAATCACAGAAACACCTCCTCTTTTAGTATTGCCAATTTCTCTTTTTATATATAAAAAAATTAACGGCTTTTTCTTTTAGCCGTTAATCCATACTCTAATATAATTCTTTTTCTGGTTAGTGAGTATAACCGTTGAATCTGTCAAACAGTTTTGATTTGTCAAGTATATAAAAGAGGGGTATTCCAAGGCCGTAGCAAGATGCCAGCTGACCTAACCCTATCCAGATAACAGAGATAAAATAGGCAACATCTTCAGGTGTAAAGAAGAATATTATCGCACTGACAATAAACGCATTAAAAACCACAGCTCCCAAAGGCGCTAAAAGCGGAAGTTTCCAAACCCTGATATTTCTTGTAGCATATGCAAACAAGGCAGACAACAATGTGGCGATTGAGCCGAGTACAACGTCAGCAATTCCATACGGTCCTATCAGATTTGCTATAACACAGCCTATTGTAAGGCCTGGTATTGCCGCAGGGGTAAATACTGGCAAAATACTCAGCGCTTCAGAAAACCTAAACTGTACAGACCCGTAAGCAAAACCTACACCTGCCAATGTAAGAGCTGTATATATGGCAGCTATCATAGCCGCCGTTGTTATATACATAACCTTGTTGCGCATTATTCACACACCTTGCCACACAAATTATCCAATATTTCAGAGCTGCTAATTCCACCAAACGGCTTAATGCATGCATTTACTTCCCTGTCTTCAAAAGTACCGTCTTCACTCTTTTTTGTAAATGTACCGATGATTTCAAAATATGAGCTGTCTGGCAGTAATACATTCACACCTTCATGTTTTGGCATGTGCAAACTCATGAATGCCTTGAAATTAACATTGTCAAGGTTGATACCCTCAAGTTTATCTCCAAAAGAAACCAGCACTTCCACATCGCCATTTTCAATTTCTTCCTTGAGGTTTGCAGCATCCTCTAATGCCTTTATGCCTTTCACTCTCAGACCAAATTCGTTTACGCCTGCAAAGGCAGATGCATCATCAAACTTATGTTGCCTCAATATACCGGAAACAACTTCCGCACCAATTGCCTTGGCAAATAGAAGCACTTTGTCGACCTGCTCGTTCGTATAGTCGGCAGATACAAAAACAACTTTTTTACCTGTATTCTTTCTTATTTCCTCAATTATATACTCACAGGCTTTTTCAACATCGCACTCCCTGTCGTTAATATATGCACTCTTTAACCTGTCGTTTGATAGAACATCTACATACATGAATCTGCCTTTTATGCAAAGTATATCAGCAGTCCTCGCATCTGATACAGGCAGTACGCGCACAACATGGTTTCCATAAGTAGCAACTTTTATGCTGCACGCCTTGCTGCACAACCCGCATGTAGATACTGTGTATTTTTCATTCAAAGGAACTGCCTTTATTAATGACTGTTTTTCCACAAGAGCTCCGGTTGGACATGCAGACACGCACAATCCGCAGGAGTCACATTCGGTTTCCTCAAGTACTTTTCTCATTTCGGGCTCCACAATTGTGTCAAAACCTCGTCCAACAAGACCCAAAGCGGTAACTCCTCTTACTTCCTCACACAATCTTACACATAGACCGCAGAGTATGCACTTGTCGGAATCCCTGACTATATGAAGATGGGTGCTTGGTTTTCTTCTATTATGAACATCACCTGCAAATCTTTCAGGTGCAACTCCATACTTGTTTGCATAATCGATCAACTTGCATTCAAAGTAATCCATGCAACCGCATTCAAGACAGCGCATAGCTTCTCTTTTAGCTTCTTCCTCAGTGTATATGGGTACGTACTCTTGGAAGTTCTTTCTTCTTATGTCAGCTTCAATAATATCAATATCAGGTCTGTACTCGATTTCCCTGTCTTTAAATATCTCTCTTATGTCTTCCGGAGTAACTTCCCTCTTGGAGTAAAAGTCATATTCCTTGATATTGCCAAAGATGTGGTCTATCTCGCCACCAAGGTATTTGTGAACGGAATAGGCAGCCTTCTGCGCTTCTCCAATTGCTGCAATTGCAATATCAGGTCCTGCATTTGTCACATCTCCGCATGCAAACACACCCTCCATGCTTGTCATAAATGTATTTTCATCAGCTATGATTGTTCGCTTCCTGGTGGTCTGCAATGATTCAAATCCCTCAATATCAATGCTCTGTCCTATTGCAATTATTACCGCATCCACTTCCAGTTCCTCAAATGCACCTTCTATGGGTACGGGTGATCTTCTGCCAGACGCATCCGGCTCGCCCAGCTTCATCTTTTGAACCTTTATTCTTTTTACTTTGTTATCTTCTCCAATAATCTCCACAGGATTGGAAAGAAACTTAAAAATGACGCCCTCTTCCATGGCTTCCTCAACCTCAACCGGGTCAGCCGGCATTTCCTCTCTGGTTCTTCTATATAGAGTGTAGACCTCTGAAGCTCCTACTCTAACTGCTGTCCTGCAGGCGTCCATTGCTGTGTTTCCACCACCTACAACGGCCACTCTCTTGCCAATACTCAATGAAGATACAATCTTATCCCTACTCTCATGCTGAACATCGGACATTGCAACATTACGCAAGAAATCAATACCACCGTACACTCCATGCAGATCTTCACCCGGAATATTCATTCTTGAGCTTTTCCAGGCTCCAATTGCAACAATCACCGCATCATATTCTTTTTTTATATCATCAAGTGAAATGTCGCAACCAATTTTAGTGTTCGTTTTTACTTGCACTCCCATGGAAAGAATCATGTCAATTTCTTTTTTCAGAACTTCCTTGGGCAGTCTGTACTCTGGAATTCCATACATTAGCATACCGCCAAGTTCAGGCATCGCTTCATATATTGTCACTGCATAACCATTCATGCGAAGAAAATACGCACACGACAAGCCAGCAGGGCCTCCACCTATAACTGCCACCCTCTTGCCAGTACCGATTGTTGCTTTTGACTTGAAATCGACTTGTTTGTTGGCAAGATTCACATCACCTACAAATCTCTTAAGCCATGCTATGGCAACAGGCTCATCAAGCGCTCCCCTTCTACATGCAGTTTCGCAGGGATGGGGACATACTCTTCCTATGGATGCCGGCATGGGTAGCCTTTCATTGATTAGGTCTCCGGACTCCTTGTACATACCGTTTGCTATAAGGCCGACATATCCCTGACAGTCCGTGTTTGCAGGACATGCAAGCATGCAGGGAGGTCTGCAGTCCCCAACATGGTCTGACAGTAAGAACTCCAGAGCTATTTTCCTCGCCTGCACCACCCTGTCAGACACGGTATTAATGTCCATGCCATCTGCCGCTTCTGTCGCACAAGCTCTCGCAAGCTTACCAAATCCCTTGATTTCTACTACACAAAGTCCGCAGCCACCATATGGTTTTACTTTCTCATGGTGGCATAGTGTCGGAATCTCCACACCATTTGATTTCGCTATATCCAGAATGGTCTGGCCTTTTTCTCCAATATATTCATTGCCATTTATCTTTACTTTCAACATGTTTTCCCTCATCCTTCAACTACTCGCATACAACTGCCTTGAAACGGCAAACTTCCATGCATTTCCCGCATTTTGTGCATGTTTCGCTGTCAATTACATGCACTTCTTTAAGGTTGCCTGAAATAGCATTGACTGGACAGTTCCTCGCACAGACCCTGCAGCCAATACATCTGTCTTCGTCGATTCTGTATGTAATTAGTGATTTGCACTGTTTGGCCGGGCACTTTTTATGGTATATATGTGCTTCATACTCATTTCTAAAATACTTAATGGTCGTAAGTACGGGGTTTGGCGCAGTCTGGCCAAGACCACAAAGAGAGCCATCCTTTATCGAGTAGCACATTTCCTCGAGGAGCTCTATATCTCCATCTTTTCCTTCTCCGACTACAATGCGGTTCAAAATCTCAAGCATTCTCTTTGTTCCAATTCTGCAGTGGATGCATTTACCACAGGACTCTTTTGCAGTAAAGTCCAGGAAGAACCTGGCCATATCTACCATGCAGTTGGTTTCATCCATTACAACCATGCCGCCGGATCCCATGATGGCTCCGGTTTGAGAAAGCTTCTTGTAATCTATTACAGTATCCAAATAGTCTTCAGGGATGCATCCTCCTGAAGGTCCGCCCATCTGCACTGCCTTGAATCTCTTATTCTCTTTGATTCCTCCACCAATATCATATATTACATCCCTCAGGGTTTTGCCCATGGGAATTTCAACAAGACCACCTTTGTTTATCTTTCCAGTCAAAGCAAATACTTTTGTGCCTTTACTGTCCTGCGTTCCCATGGCTGAAAAGGCATCCCCACCATTGAGGATTATCCAAGCGACATTTGCAAATGTTTCTACATTGTTTATGTTGCTTGGTTTCTGCCAGTAACCTTTTGCAGCGGGGAAGGGAGGTTTCAATCTTGGCATCCCCCTCTGCCCTTCCAGGGATTCAATCAGAGCAGTTTCCTCACCGCAGACAAACGCACCTGCGCCTGCTTTAATCCTTATGTGACAGCTGAAGCTTGTTCCAAAGATATTCCTTCCAAGATAGCCTTTCTCCACAGCCTGGCTTATTGCTTTATTGAGTCTGATTATTGCCAAAGGATACTCAGCCCTTACATACACAACCGCTTCTGCTGCTCCTATCGCATACGCACCAATGAGCATGCCTTCAATCAATGTATGTGGGTCACCTTCAATAATGGCTCGGTCCATGAACGCTCCCGGATCGCCCTCATCCGCATTGCAGATAAGGTATTTGGGCTCTTCCATGGAACTTCTTGCAGCATTCCATTTGAACCAAGTTGGAAATCCGGCTCCTCCTCTCCCTCCGAGACCCGACTTCTTTATTTCTTCAATAACTTCCTCGGGAGTCATTTCAGTAAGAACTTTCCTAAGAGCCTCATATCCGCCTTTTGCCTCATAATCAGTTATGCTTTCTGGATTTATTTGTCCGCAGTTTCTGAGCGCAATCCTTGTTTGCTTTCTTAATATCTCAGTGTCTCCCTGCTTTATTTCAAGCTTTTTGAGTGTTTCTCCATCAAACAGACCCCTCTTCAAAGCTTCTACGAACCCGGGTATTTCTTCTTCACTAACTTTCACATATCTATGCAATTCGTCTTCCACATACACATCAACTATGGGTTCCAAAAAACACATTCCAATGCACCCGGTTATTTGCAAATCAGCATCCATTAAACCCTTGCCAATTTCGCTTTCAAGGGCATCATAAACCTTCTCAGCACCGGCAGCTATACCACAGCTGCCCTGTCCCACCATTATTCTCATATATTCTGCTCCTTTAACATACGAATAATTTTCTTTGCCTTTGCCGGTGTCAGAGAACCGTAAGTTTCCTCATTTATCATCATTACAGGAGATAGACTGCAACAGCCCAGGCATGCAACGTTCTTGATGGTGAAAAGACCGTCTTCTGTGGTTTCACCATCTGCAATATTGAGTTCTTCCACAAGAGCATCATAGATTTCCGATGATCCATTAACATGGCAGGCTGTACCCTGGCAAATCATTACAAGGTATTTACCAACTGGTTTGAATCTGAATTGTGTGTAGAATGTGGCAACTCCAAGTATTTTTGCAGGTTTGATACCTGTTCTTTCCGAAATTCTGTACATTGCCTCTACTGGCAAATACCCATATAGCTCCTGAGTTTGCTGGAGTATGGTTATGAGGCTTCCTGCCACATTGCCATATCTGTCCAACACTTCATCAAGTTTGGCAAAATCTATCGTTTCATGTGCACATTTCATCTATTTATTATCCCCCTGATTGGCTATGTATAAATTAATTATTGCTCTTCTGTTTCTACAGGCTCCGGAGTTGGTTCCGGTGTGGGTTCTGTTGTTGGTTCCGTTGTCGGCTCCGGTGTTGGTTCCGGTGTGGGCTCTGTTGTTGGCTCCGGTGTTGACTCTGTTGTCGGTTCTGGTGTTAGCTCCGTTGTCGGCTCCGGTGTGGGCTCTGTTATTGGTTCCGTTGTCGGCTCCGGTGTTGGTCCCTGGGTTGGTTCCGTTGTCGGCTCCGGCGAAGGTTCCGTTGTTGGTTCCGTTGTCGGCTCCGGTGTTGGTCCCTGGGTTGGTTCTGTTGTTGGTTCCGCTGTAGGCTCTTCTGTAGGCTCCTCTGTTGGACCTTCTGTCGGGGTCTCACTCGGTACAGGAGTTGGCGTTTCTACTGGTTCCGTATCCGAGGGACCAGGCGTTGGCGTAACCACACCCGGCGCTATTGTCGAGTACGTTGCTGTTGGAAACAGATTATGCTCATTTGCGTATCTGTTAAACAGCTTTACTCCAAACATGCTCATAATACCGACCAGCACAATACAAAGAACAAACACTGTAAATGCCGGCCAGTGAATGGTGTTGGCATCCTTCGACCTGCCAAGGCTTCTCCACAGATCCCTAAACGCACCTGCAAGCGTTACCGGTTCATCGCTAGTTCTTTCATCATCTATTCCAGTTTCTCTTCTTGGTTCTTCCTCAGCAGCCGGAGTGTATATTGCTGCCTTGTTCGTGGATTTCGGTCTTGGTGGAGGTGCAGCTACCTTTTCCTTCCTGACAGGTGCAACAGCATCATCTCCATATGCCTTTACCACCAGCACCGTAGCATCATCTTCCAGTCCCTTATGTACTGCCTCTGTCATCAAAAGCTCGACTGTTTCCGCAGGGCTTTTGCCAAGGGAAAGAATCTCTATAATTTTCTCATCGCTGACATTGTCATAGAAACCAAAAGTACCAAGTATGAATACATCGTTTTCCTCAATCGGAAAAAGTTCGATATTTGGCTCAAGTTCTATACCTTCAGGCATCGGACCCAAGTTCTGTAGAAGCTTTCCTCGTTTTGGATGGACTTTAGCTTTCTCTTCAGTTAAAAGACCAAGGTTGACCATCCGCATTGCCTGTGTATGGTCAACAGACATCTTCTCCAAATTGCCATGATTGAATTTATATATTCTGCTGTGACCAATATTGCAGCAAATTCCTGCGTTTTCTTCAACAAAAATCATTGCAAGGGTTGCTTTCAGCTTCTTGCCTGTTTCTCTTGACTTGTCCAGCACAGCACGGTTGGCTGTCTTAATGTAATCATGCAGGCAGACCCTTAGGTCGTAACTTTCATCACTCAGTATCTTTTTGTGATATTTAAGCAACATGCTCATTACAAGCATAGAAGGGCTATCCTTATATGTGTTTATACCACTGCCATCGCTTACAGCATAAATCTGCAAGCCTTTTTGTCCCTTCTTGTGTGATAATAGTATCTGACTAGTGGACAGTTCTTCAGTTATTATCTTGGAGTTAAAATAAAAGTTGTCATTGTTGTGACTGTATGTCTTGCCCGGACATGATGCAACGGCTGCCTTGAATGTCATCAGTTTCACCTCAATATTAGTTTAAACAGCTTTTTAATTATAACACTATTGTACCCAAGGGGCAATAGAAACATCAGGAATACATTGTTAATTGGCTTAATGTGTGATATAATTTTTAGAAAAATTCAGGGGTTGAAAAATGAGCGGAATTAATTATGAAAGAAAACTTGAATTTGCTAGGAAGAAAGTGGCTGAATACAAACAGGAGCATCTTCTTGAATATATTGATTTTCTTGACGTTAATGAAAAGGAACGTTTACTGGATGACATATTAAATATTGACTTTCATTTTTTGCTTGAACTTTACAAAAATGCAGACAAGGAAATATGTGCAGAATCCTTGGACTTGAAACCAGCTGTTGGTGTTCCCAAAAGCACTATGAACCAGAAAGAACTTGAGGAGATATATGAGATTGGGCTTGCGGAAATATCAAGAGGCAATCTTTGTGCTGTAACAATGGCAGGAGGTCAGGGTTCAAGACTTGGACACGAAGGTCCCAAAGGAACATACGACATAGGTTTGCCATCCCACAAATCGCTGTTTGAAATCCAATGCGATGGTCTTAAAAAAATATCGGAAAAGGCCAATATTTCAATTCCTTGGTATATAATGACAAGCGAAACGAACCACGATGACTCCGTTGCATTTTTTGAAAAGAACAACTACTTTGGATACCCAAAGGAAGACATAATGTTTTTTAAACAGAGCATGATTCCGGTAATGGACAGACAAGGAAGGGTTCTGCTGGAGACTCCTGCAAAGATTCTAAAAAGCCCGAACGGAAACGGTGGCCTGTTCAGCTCTTTAAAGGAAAATAGCATATTCAGCGACATGCACAAGAGAGGTATCAAGTGGATCTTTATATGCGGCATTGACAATGTGCTTGTTAAAATGGCGGATCCATATTTTCTCGGATTCACAATTAAAAGCAAATACAAGGCATCGGCAAAATCATTCTTGAAAAGAGATGCAGGCGAAAAGGCAGGGGTATTTTGTTACAAAGACGGCAGACCATACGTTATTGAGTATACCGAGATACCTAAGGAATATGCCGAACTCAAGGATGAGAATGGTGATTATGTGTATGGTGACACGAATGTGTTAAATTACATTTTTGACATTGACGTTGCAGAAGACATAGCAAGTGTAGGTCTTCCCTACCACACACAAATAAAATCCGTTACTGCCTACATTAATGGAGAATATGTTGAGTCGAAAAAACCTGACAGTTACAAGTTCGAAACATTCTTATTCGATTCTTTCAGCATGCTGGATGATATGGGCATTTTCAGAATCGAAAGAGAGGAAGAGTTTGCACCAGTGAAAAACAAAACAGGCATCGACTCTGCAGAAACCGCAAGAGAAATGTATCTTGCAGTTTACGGTGAGGATTCGTAGATGAACTTTTGACATGCACCTATGTCCAAGGCATTGATAGCACTGTCGCAATTTATATCAGCTGCATTGTAATACGCTCCATCAAGAACACTTGCTTCAAGCAGGTGTTTTTGAATGCTTTCAATGTCGCATATGTCTACTATTCCATCACCATTTACATCTCCAAAAATTACTACAATATAAACAGAGGCGTCCATAGAAACTTTCATCCCGGTAGCAAGCAACGTATCCTCTTGTGCATTCTCACCGTTTTCCAGAAATACTTCTTCTACAACTTTGCATTTTTCAAGTATTTCACCGACAGTAAAACCACATTCAAAGCCATACACATAGCTATCTTTTATCTCTAGATCAAAGGGCATGGGTTCTGCAAAAGTCAGCGTTATTGTCTCTGGCTCTGTCGTCAGCTCTTTCCCTTCAATATCAGTCAATTCAGCAAAACTTAAAGTCACATCCGCCTTATCCACACTTGAATCCATGCTTGCAAAGCATATGTTAATTGTATCGCTTAAGTTGCTTGAATTAATGAAATATATCTTCAAAACACCACTTTCGCCGAATGTTGTAACATATTCCATATCTGTTTCGATACTCTCAATCTCAATATGGTCCGAGTTAAACTGTATTGCAATGCAACCGGAGGTAACTTCATCATTGCTTAATGAAATGCTCGGTCCACTTATTTGCACTTCAAAATCAGTGTCTTCTACTTCCTTTTCAATAACATCAATGTATGCCATGCTGCTGTAGCCTTCAATGATTTTGCCAGAGAACACGCATGTGCCTCTTGCATAGCACCAGTTTTCACCTAGACCACTGGTGATATAGATATATGTGCCTTTGTTGTATGCTCCGATTGCAGGATAGGAAACACCAGGACCAGTCCTTACATTCAGGTAAGGATCATCCTCCTGGGTCATGATTATTCCTGCTGCCACTTGTCCAGGCTTTAATATGGCGCGAGTAACACCACCCGAGAAATCATCTCTAAGTCCAGCAGAGAACTCAAGAATCTCCTTTACATCAAGAATATTCACTACTCCGTCAGAGTTCACGTCTGATATGGCAGCATCTCCTACCTGGCCAAGACCTATTTGCTTGTTTAGCAAATATGCATCATAAGCGGAAATGAAGGTGTCCTGATTTAGATCGCCCAATGAGTTCATTTGGTTGTCTCCTTCTATGAGACCGTAATAATTGGCGATACCCCTGCCCACTGCTTGTCCAATCTTTTCAAGTTTCTCATCGGTATTAAGAAACGTTCTATAGTCGTTTTCATTGCTAAGAAATGCACATTCGACAATGATTCCTGGAAGGGAGTTATTCATGCTGTGCCTTATTATCCCATAGTAATCAGCAGGTTTTCCATTTTTATATTTATATGTAGAGGATATTCTTTGCATCAGCCCTCTTCTATGTATTCCCAGATTTGTCAATTCATCAAGTATTGAATCACCCAGGGCTTTTGATATTAAGTGAAGGCCAGATCCGTCGTTACCCGAGGGGACCATTACCTCTGCACCATGAGCTTGCTGGTTTGTTGATGCGTTGTTATATATGCTTATTATGGCATCGGCATTCAATGATGATGCGATATTGACGCGTTCGTCCAATGTAAGGTATTTGGAGTTGTCTTCTCTCGTCAAGAATACGGAAACTCCTTCATATTTCAAAAGCTCCTGTCTTACTGCCAGTGCAATTTTCATATCCAATTCGGCTTCTTTAATGGGGATACCGTCGTAGTAGTATACTGCTCCCGGGTCGCTACCACCATGACCTGGATCCAAAACAAGCACCAAGTTAGTAGCCTTTATGTTCTCTTCCTTGTTTGGAACAAACACAAAAGCCAGTATAAAAGTTATAACGAATAAATATTGGACAGCCACATTCAAATTGCTTCGTCTTATGTACATTTGGCAGACAACCTCTTCCGCAAATATTGCTCTAAACCCTGCTTGATTCAAGCTGTTTTTAGTATATAATGGCTAGTAACTCCATTGCTTGAATTTTATCAATTGTTTATTTTTTCTATATCATATCATAATGTTTTTTTAAGTTCAATAAATTATATTTTATTTGACATGTATATGTCGCTGTGTTAATATTAGACCGAATATTAGTTACAGGAGGTAAATTAAATGAGAAAATTATTGACAGTTTTAATGGTTTTGTCATTGATTCTTTCGATGGCTGTAATGTCTGTGCATGCTGAAGCTCCAGCATACAAGGCAAAAGCAGGTGCTGCTACTATTGATGGCAAGATTTCTGAAGGTGAATACGGAACAAAGTATGAATTCAACAAGGACAACACCGTCGCATTTAGTTCATCATACGATGTAGACCCACTTCCATTCAGCTTCTACATAAACTGGACTGAAGAAGGTCTGTATATTGCTTACGAGCTTAAGGTTGAAGAAGGCGACTGGGGTGACAACAAGTTATTCCCACAGTTCGACATGAACCCTTGGGATGTACTGGGAGACGACCAACAAGGTTTGTTCTTCTCATTCTTCTTCGATGCAACGGATAAAATAAGATTTACAATCCACAACCATGGCACAGTGGGCAACTCAGAAGCCAGCGGTTCGCAAGCAGATCTTGAAGATATTGATTATGCGATCGAAGTCGAAGATGACGGCTCTACTGTTCTCGAGTTCATGATACCCGTAAAATATCTGCAAGTAAAAGATGGAGACATTGATGCTTCCGATAAGAAACTTGAAGCTGGACAAACCTGGGGTCTCTCCGCATTCCTTATCCGTGACAACAAGGGATGGGCACAAATCGGAGCTCCAGATAATTTTGTATCTGATGTAGAAAATCCATTCCATATCGGCAGCTTGAAGCTCGGCACTATCACCCTTGAGGAGGAAACTACCCCAGAGCCAGAAGAAACTCCTGCTCCAACCGACAAGGACGAAGACAAGGATGACGACACTGACAAGGGTGGCGTTGGCGCACCAGTAATTGCCGCAATCGTTATAGGTGTTATCATCGTTGCAGCTGTTGTTGTTTACTTTGTAACAAGAAAAAAGGACCAATAAATACCTACCTGAAAAAAATGTAATAAACTCAACCGAAAGGTAGCCTGATTGGCTGCCTTTCTTTTTGCTTCTATTATATTATGGACAATTTTCCACTTATTGTGTAAAATATTCTAAAACACAGAAAGGAGCCTCTCATGACATTAGAAGTTAAGAACGTATACAAGAGCTTTGGAACCAAAGGAGTCTTGAAAGATGTGAGCTTTTCTGCAAGCAGTGGGTCTGCATTAGGGCTACTAGGCAGGAACGGAGCCGGGAAAACCACCATTATGAGAATTATAATGAGGTTCTTCAACGCTGACGAAGGCAGTATCCTTCTTGACAACAAGACATTTTATCCAGAGAATTACAGCATTGGCTATCTGCCGGAGGAAAGAGGTCTTTACCCCAAAAAGCCAATTGGAAGCCAGCTTATTTATCTGGCAAGACTAAAAGGTCTCAGTACGAAGGATGCAAAGGCTAATACAGTAAAGTGGCTTGAACGACTTGGTTTGGAGGATCAGTTTAGCAAAAAGTTAAATACCCTTTCAAAGGGAAACCAGCAGAAAATACAGCTGGCAGCTAGCCTTGTTAATGATCCGGATATTGTGATTCTTGATGAGCCTTTTAGTGGACTTGATCCGGTAAATGCCGTATTGCTAAAAAACATTGTTAAAGAGCTTGTTGATGACGGCAAAATTGTGATCTTCTCAAGCCATCAGATGAATTATGTAGAGGAATTCTGTGACAGGATAGCTCTTTTGAACCGTGGTACGATTGTATTGCACGACAGCATTTTCAATATTAAGAAGAGTTATCCGAACGACAATGTTTTTGTATCCTTTACCAAACCTCAAAATATTGAGAGTATTAAGAACTTTGTAGACGACCATGTGATGTCATTCGAGGCTCAAAAAGCTGGCGCAAATACAGAGAAGGAAGCTTATTCATTTATTATGAAGCTAAAGGACGATGTCTCCAAGGATGCAATGCTTAGAATGTTTGTTGATGCAAACTACGAAATAGATGATTTTCATGTTATTGAGCCCACCTTGGAGGAGATATTTGTGGATAAGGCAGGTGACGCCATATGATAAAAAAACGGGATTGGGAACAGTTCAAGACCATATTTTCCTATGAGTATATGGGAATACTTAAGAATAAAGTGTATTTAATCACCACAATCATAATCATGGTGGTTATAGCGGTTGTTTTAACAACTCCGACAGTTATTGGTATGTTCAAAAGCGAAGACATACCCGGCGATGAGCCTGGTACGGATCCTGTTGGTACTGATAAATTGAAGGTTGCTGTTATTAATAATTCAGGGGTGCAGATAGAAGAAGTTCTGAACTTGAGCCTGCCTAATTATGACTTTATTGCCGAAGACAGCAATCTGGATGAACTTAAAGACAAGGTTAACAAAGAGGAATATTACGCAGCTTTGGTTATGTCAAAACCACTTGAGTTTGACCTTTATGTAAAGGATTATGTGATTACCAACACCTTGACGCAGCAGATAGCAAGCGTTCTTGAGTACAACTACAAGATTACCGAACTGCAAAATCAAGGGGTATCATTGGAAGAAATCCAAAGAATTTTGGCAAGTACCGTGAAATCCAATTTGATTGAACTTGGCAAAAGTGCTGAACAAACCTTCCTTTATGCATACATCCTGCTTATGTTCCTGTATATTGCGGTGAATCTTTACGGACAGCTTGTAGCTACTTCTGTTGCCACCGAGAAGAGCTCAAGGGCAATGGAGCTGCTAATATCATCAGCCAAACCTCTCAACTTCATGTTTGGCAAGATTCTTGGCTCAGGTACTGCAGGTCTTACGCAACTGGTTGCCATAATGGGTGTTTCCTTTGGATTCTATAAAATAAATGAGAGTACATGGAGCAAGTACCCATTGGTAACATCATTGTTTGACATGCCCGCTGATGTACTGTTTTACACAATACTGTTTTTCCTGCTCGGCTTCTTCCTGTATGCCTTTTTCTATGGCGCTGTAGGCTCGCTTGTAAGCAGGATTGAAGATGTTAACACAAGTATTTTGCCTGTAACATTCCTGTATATGGCAGGTTTTCTTGTGAGTATGGTAAACCTTGTTAATCCAAAAGGCATCGTTGTCAGAGTATTCTCTTTCATACCTTTCTTCTCACCTATGTGTATGTTTCTTAGAATTATTATGACATCGGTACCGATGTGGGAAATAGCTCTTTCAATTGCCATCCTAATTGCAACAATTCTTCTTACAGGTTATATTGCTGCTAAAATTTACAGGGTTGGTGTCTTAATGTACGGCAAGCCACCAAAGATAAAAGAACTTATCAAAGTTTTAAGAACAAAGGAGTGAGTTTATGGAATATGCAATTGAGATAAACAACGTGACAAAAAAATTTGGCGATGTGACTGCTGTTGACAACTTGTCAGTAAAGTTGCCAAAAGGAACGATTTGCGGTTTTGTAGGACCAAACGGTGCTGGCAAAACTACAACAATAAAAATGCTAATGGGACTTATCAAGCCTACGTCAGGTGAGCTTTTTGTAAATGGAGTGAAGGTTAAAAGCGGACTTGAAAGAAAGCTGCATGTAGGATATTTGCCTGACGTGCCAGGGTTTTATGATTGGATGACAGCAGAACAGTATCTACATTTTTGCGGCAAACTGTTACAAATGGACAAAGAAGACATAAGGAAAAGAACTGCTGAATTACTTGAACGTTTTGGGCTGAGTGGTGTTAAGACAAAGATAAAGGGTTATTCAAGAGGTATGAAGCAACGGCTTGGTATTGCCCAGGCTCTTATTGGAGATCCATCCGTTGTGCTGCTTGACGAACCCGCATCCGCATTGGACCCTATAGGAAGAAAAGCGATTTTTGATTTGATTCTATCATTGAAGGGTAAAGTTACTGTTTTATTCTCAACACATATCATAGCAGACGTTGAAAGGGTTTGTGATACTGTTTTAATAATGGATAAAGGAGTGCTGAAAGTAAACACAGAAATAAACGAACTGACTGCGAAACAAGTAGAGCATATTATAAATATGTCAGTCAAGGGAGAAGATGAATCTATTAATACACTCGTCTCCACCCTTGAAAACAAAGAGTATATAAAGTCTGTAGGGAGAAATCAGAACGGAATTATTCAGATTGTTGCATTGGACGACATGTTGGCAGGCCGTGAAATACCAGCATTAATCAATGAGCACTCATTGGCGCTTATGAATTACAACGTGCAAACAAGAAGACTTGAATCAATATTCCTGGAGGTTGTGTCACATGAATAACTTTATTGTTTTTCTGAAAAAAGAACTGAAGGAATTCGTAAAAACATGGAAGCTATTGATATTGCTTGCCCTGTTTATTGTCAACAGTTTTATGTCCCCTATTCTTTACTACTATATGCCAAAGCTCCTTGAGTTGTCTGGTTTGCCTGGTGCTGCTGAACAGTTTGACATGTCATTAGCGTCATACTATACACAGTACTACGGAAATCAATTTCAATCAGGGTTTCTGGCATTAATTTTCATTACGTGCCTTGCAGTTGTAAGGGAAAAGAAGAAAGGGACTGCGATTCTTACACTGACCAAGAACATATCAAGACCAACTTTTGTTCTTGCAAAATACATCTCATATGTAATTTGGTACACTGTTGTATATGTTGTTTCCTCTGCAGCCTTTGCTGCAATGATTAAAGTTTTGATTAACGAAAGCATAAACAAACATACAATAGCATCATTTGGTTTGTTTTATCTTATAGGTATTATGTTTGCCGCCGGAGCAATTTTTGCAAGTTGTATTGGAAAAAACACTATTGTCTCCTGTTTGATTGGTTTTGGAGTATATATAGCCGTATTTATTCTGGCTGCCATACCATATGTAAACAAGTTTACACCAGCAATGCTTTTGGACAATTCAATTACGGCACTCTCCGGAAATTATGAAAATCTTCTCATCCCTCTGCTTACATGTATTGGATGTACTGTATTATTTCTTGTCCTTGGTATTGTCTCCTTTGAAAAACAGGAACTGTAAACCTACAGACAATCCAGATGCAACACCATGGTAACCATGGTGTTGCTTTTTTTGTATTAGAAAATTTACAACCTAGTAAGGACAGCATTTTAAAAAAAGTTATTGACACAAGCTTATTTTAGGTGTATAATTTATTTTGCTGTTTGAACAGCACATGCACCTTTAGCTCAGATGGTAGAGCAACTGACTCTTAATCAGTGGGTCCCGGGTTCGAGTCCCTGAAGGTGCACCAGGAAGAAGGCCAATTTTATATGGCCTTTTTTTTTATTCTTTAATAGTAATACACATGAACATGTGATAAAATTGACATGCAGTTTGGTTCAGGAGTGATTTTTACTATGAAAACTATAAAAGTTATGACAGCTGTACTTCTAGGCTTCTTTTCGATTATTACAGTTGGCTGCAGTAAAGAGCTGGGAATACAAAAGCTTTCTAAAGACCAAGAGTACAGAGCGACAGTAGAAAAACTCTTTATCTTTATCCCTGAAGATCCAGGCTACTATATAATGCAGGGCGGATATTTCGACGGCGAGAAATTCTATGTAGCCATGATTAAAAAAGATTCGCAAGGATATGAACTTACTAAAATTCACGTTCTTGACAAGAAGGGTAAGATAATCAAGGTAAGTGACATTCTGGAATTGGATCATGCAAACAATATTACATACAACTCAAAGAAGAAAATGTTTCTTGTATCTCACTGTCAGTCCCCCGATGATCATTATTACAGATATTCCTTGGTTGATCCAGACACCTTTGAAATTATTGAAACTGCGGATCTGCCCAAACCTTTCTTTGCCATGGCATACAGTGAAGGCAGAGACATGTATGCTTCCGGTGAATGGGCAGGAGAAACTCTGGATATATGGGATGGGGATCTGAATCTTGTAAAATCCGTATCGGTAGAGGCACCGGGAAGCCTTTCCCAAGGAGTTTATTGCGACGATGAGTATATCTACTTTGTAAGGTCCTCGCAAAACGGATACCAAGCAGAAATACGCGTTTACGACTTTGATTGCAATTTGGTTTGGGCCATACCTTTGGATGTGCCTGACGGAGTTGAACCTGAAAATATTAATATAGTTAAAGGTAAAACATACATCATGGGTAATGACTGGAAAAACGGCTGTGGTGTGGTATATGTCGTTCATTTTGAAGAAGTGTCAAAATGAATATAACTTTATTGACATAGTTTTCAGCTGATTCTACAATATTTGTAAAATATAAATTAGATGGTGATGAAATGGCATTAGTAACAATAGTAGGTTCTGGCATGATGGGTTCTGCACTTGCGTTCCCTGCAAGGGAGAATGGCAATGAGGTAAGAATTGTTGGAACACATCTCGATAGAGAAATTATCAACCGCTGCAAGATAGAAAACAAACATCCAAAATTTAACAAAGAGTTTCCTGAAGGAATTGACTTTTATCAGATAGAAGAGCTGGAAAGTGCCCTTTTGGGAACTGATGTTGTTATCTGCGGCGTGAGTAGTTTTGGAGTGACGTGGTTTGCAGAAAAAGTACTGCCAGTTTTGCCAGAGAATGTGAAAATGCTTGCTGTAACAAAGGGTCTTATAGATAGCCCTGATGGCAAACTGATAACATATCTTGATTTTTGGAAGGATAAACTGAACGAACTTGGCAAGAATGTTTCTTTAAATGCGATTGGTGGACCATGTACCAGTTATGAGCTGGTAGCACAAGATCAGACAGTAGTTGCTTTTTGTGGAGAAAACATGGCCGACCTTAAGTATTTAAAGGAAGTATTTCAGACAGACTATTACCACATTCGTCTTTCAACGGATATAACTGGCATCGAGAGTGCAGTTGCCCTAAAAAATGCATACGCTTTGGGAATTGCATTAACAATCGGATTGAATCAGAGGGCGTTTGGTTTGGACAGTGAAATACATTTTAATTCACAGGCGGCAGTCTTTGGTCATGCAGTAAAGGAAATGTATCGTTTGCTGGAATTTCAGAATGCCTTGACTTTGGACAATTTGTGTGTAGGTGTGGGCGATTTATATGTTACTGTTTACGGTGGACGTACAAGAATGATCGGCATTTTACTCGGAAGAGGACTTGATATTGACGAAGCCAAGGCAGAATTAGATGGAGTGACATTGGAATCATTGGTCATATCTGAAAGAGTTGCAAGGGTAGTAAAGTTGAATATTGAGAAAGGAATTTTAAAGAAAGAGGAATTTCCGCTGCTGTTACACATTGATGAAATACTTACTGAGAAAAAGGCGGTAAATATTCCTTGGGATAGCTTCACATTATAAATATTTTTTCTAAACAGGAGTGTGTATTTATGAAGTTATTAATTATGTCCTATTCCTACACAGGCAATAACGAGATTTTTGCTAAAAGTATTGCCGAAAAGTTAAACATGGAACATATATGCATAACCGAGAATAAGAAACGAACCATCGGTACTATAATAGCAGACTTTGTTTTACACAGGACACCACAGACAGAGCCAAGTCCACAAGTTATGTCTGATTATGATTTAATTATATTTGTCGCACCAGTATGGATGGGGCAACCCGCATTTCCTTTAAGGCCATACTTTAATGAGTTAAAGAAACATCCTCAAAAATATGCATACATATCCTTAAGTGGATATGCTAACCCGGAATTACCCAGTAAACTCAAACACATAACAGGCTATGAGGCGACAAAAGTAATTGAACTGCATATTGCAGACCTTCTACCACCCGAACCAAAGCCTACTCCCCAAACCATCAGTAAATATCGCTTAAACGAGCAGGAAGTCAACACTCTTGCCAAGCAAACTGTTTCCAAGCTTAAGGAGGAAAGGATAATATAATTCCTGGCCTTTTTGTACATAGCAAACCAAGAAGGCAAGTCATAAGACTTGCCTTCTTGCTATTGAATATATTTTTCTTGTTGAATCCTCTTTACCATTAAAGGGTTTTGCCAGTCGCAAGCCTGACTAAAATCATATTCAGGCTCAACCAGTCCGTCCAAAAGAGCATCTTCCCATTCATCAGTAGTTTCCCAATAGATTTCATAGGCATTGCCTGTGTCATCAACAGCTTTTGCCTTGTACATTGATGTATCGCCATCATCAGATTTGACATCACTAACCAATCTGAAATTTTTCCCTTTGTAATTTATACTGTTTAGTTCCATAATGCCTTCTCCTTTATGAATTTGACATCCTTATTCTTCCCGATAGAAAAAAACATATTCTTGCAAATAATTGGTCCGAGTAAACAAAGATACATACAAAGCCAGCAAGCAAACGAAAAAAGGTTCCTTTTTATGAAAGGAACCTTTTAAGAAATTTTTGAAGGTAATTATCTTTCTCCGTTTATGGTTTTAGATTCGTCAAAATTGACTAGTTCGCGTATAACATAAAGCGGCCTGTTTTTTGCCTCATCGTAAATCCTGCCAATATACTCTCCAATGATTCCTAGAATTAACAGGATTATACCGTTGAAGAACAGATTTATGGCAACTATTGATGCCCAACCCGGTACGGTCTGGATAATACTGAATACTTTCAAAATTATCGTGACTATCAGGTATGCAAAGCTTGCAAAGGATAAAAAGAATCCAAAATATGTTGCTAGTTTCAAGGGCTTGTGAGAAAAGGATATTATTGCATCGCTTGCAAACTTGAGCATTTTCTTGAGTGGATACTTGGTTGTTCCTGCAAACCTTTTCTCTCTAACAAATGGCACAGCTATGCTCTTGAAGCCCAACCAGCTGATAATTCCCCTGATGTACCTGTTCTTTTCATCCACTTTTTTAAGTGCATCGCATACCTTTCTATCAATAAGTCTAAAGTCGCCTGTATCAACTGGTATTTCCACATCCGTCAACCTGTTTAATGTGCGGTAGAAAATCTTTGCTGTAACCTTCTTGAAAAAGGTTTCCCCTTGCCTCTTAACTCTCTGTCCGTAAACTACATCATATCCTTCTCTCCATTTTTCCAGCATTTCAGGAATAACTTCCGGCGGATCCTGAAGGTCAGCATCAATAACGACCACTGCATCGCCGGATGCATAGTCCATTCCCGCAGTTATTGCAGTCTGGTGTCCAAAGTTCCTTGAGAAATCTATAAACTTGATATTCTTGTCGTTTTTACAGATTTCCATTGCAAGTTCTCTTGTTCTATCACGGCTGCCGTCATTGACAAATATAATTTCGTAGGTAATATCAAGACCGTCCATGACGTCCTTCAGCCGTTTGTATGTTACATTAATTACTTCTTCTTCATTGTACACAGGCACAACCACTGAACAAACTATCTTTTCCATTTAACTAACCCTTTCATTTATATTTTTTATCTAAAATACCCAGGTTGAGAATATTTTCAACATGTCAACAAAACTTCTCTTGACCTCAAGACCTGTTAGTACTGGGTAATACATGACAAACAAAACAAGTACAACTCCCAGATACAACCATACAGTAGACTTCTTTATTATTCCATCTTCAAGCAGGTTCTTGATTGCATACACAATCATAAGAATCATGAAAGGTACTGCTGTGAAGTAGTGATAAATGAAGGCAACTCTGGTTACCAGTATCCACGGGAAGTACTGAAGACCATAACCCACTATGACAGGAATCATGTATTTGTCCCTCTTCTTCCATGCCATAAAAGCAGTATATCCAATTGCCACTATGCCAACCCACCAGATGGCCGGGTTGCCAAATGAAACAATAGTGCTTCTCATAGGCGATGAACCATCTTTTATAAAATACCAGATGGGTCTCACCATTATCGGCCATGACCACCATGGAGAACCAAAGCTATGTTTTGCATTCAGGTTTGCATGATATTTATACATGTGTTTCTGGTTGTCAATCACGATATCCCAAAGTCCCTTTCCACCACTAGATGGAATATATGGGATGTATGATAGAACATATATTATTCCAGGAATTACTACAAACAGCACAACGCAGGCAAGGCATGTTGGCAGGAAGTTGTTTTTTAACCACCAGGTCTTTGTATTATCCGGGGATGATGTTCTCTTTGCTATATAGTCCTCCGCCTCCGCATATTTTGCCAAGAAGAACAGTAGGGCAAGTCCCGCACCTGCATAGAGAGATGTCCACTTTGCTGCAGCTCCTAAACCAAAGGCAAGACCTGCGAAGATTAACGGCCTTAACGACCTTCTAAAGGTCAAATCGTAGGATTTTACGACAAAGTAGTCGTACATAAAGTAGTACATTAGTAGTACAAACAAACACGAGTACGAGTCTATTGTCGCAAGTCTTGTCTGAGCCAGCCTCATGAAGTCAAACATCATAAGGAAAGCTGCAATAAATGCGTAGAATCTCTTTTTAAACAGTTTAAGTGCAAACAGATACATAATTGGAACTAAAAGCACGCCTGCAAGCGTTCCCATGAATCTCCATCCAAAAGGATTCATGCCAAAAATCTTTATCCCTAGCGCAATAAAGTTCTTGCCCATGGGTGGATGTGTGGTTTCGTAAATCTTCAATCCATGAATATGCTCATAAGCGGTTCTTGGGAAATAAACTTCGTCGAAATATGTTCCATTCATGTATGTTCTTGCAACAGGTACAGTATCCTGTTCGTCAAACAGATACTCAGGCTTGCCATAGCCTTCAACTTCCGTATACTTTTGCTCAACCACCTTGACTGGTATCTGTTTAAGATTGCCATCTTCATCAGTTTCAAAGAAGCCAACCTCATTTATTCCAAGCCCTGTGCTTCTTGCTTCTATCTTGACTCTTTTTGTTGTAAAGTTGGTTTTGAAAACCTCCCACTCAAAGAAAGCCTTTTGAGTCAATGTCGATGTCTGTTTGAACTCTCCATTCTCATCCTCATACAAAACCCTGTAAGAAGCTGTGGCAGGTATGTTGCAGGAATATGCAATTCTCCTGACATTTTTGACAGAATCAAATTCTACAATAACATACTCTCCGGCCTCTGTTGCCTTCCAGTAATTTGACGCAGCTTTCATATCGCCCAGTTTGTAGTATGAAAACAAAGCACAAACCAAGGTCATAACTCCAATAATAATCCAGTCTCTCTTGCCCGGTCTGGTTATTTCATACGACAAAGCTTCTTTATTTGTAAAATTCTCCTTATCGCTCTTGAGACACAATGCTACAATGTAAATCAAAAGGCTTGCCAGTGCGGTTATAAACAAAAATTGCATTAATGTTTCATGTTTGGTTTTGCCATCTTTATCATCACTTGACTTTCTCGGCTCCACATTCAACACTCTTGCTCCTTGAGGAACCTTTTTAGCAACCTCAACGGAAACATTATCAAAGTATGCTACACCAGAAGACTCCGACCCATAACCGCCCAATCCAAGGCTGAGCTGCAAACTCCTCTGCTTGGGTCCTGTTTTGGCATAAACCGTAAGTTCCTGCCATTCAGAGTTTGTTCCAAAAACACTTTCTGTTGGAACATCGGCGCAATCAATGGCGGATATGTTGACACCTGCTCCTTCCTCAACATTCTCCGTCTTGACATATACGGTTATCTTGTATGTGGTATTTCTCTTTACCTTGATCTCCTGATACACTCTGGCATCATTGAGGTTTTTACTCTCAATCTTGAGGCAGTTGCCTGAAACTCCACCAGGAACAATGTCAAATATGGTTCTCAAAGGATCACCATGCAGTTCATGATAATCGTACAAAATCCAGCCCTTTATGGAGTCCTTGCTGCCCTCTTCAAAACCGGTGTGCTTAAGGTTAACAGTTTTTGCACATCCTGCAAGATATATGATTGCAAACAAACAAATTGCGACAAAAGTAACAATCCGACTAATTCTTCTTTTCATTGTCCACACTCCACTCTTGAATATCGCTTCTCTTGAATCGTGCCATCTTATTTTTTATTCTATCAATAAATCCACCACTGACAGGCACAATCATCTCTTCCGTTTTATCTTTCCACAACAAATGACTATCACCTTTGAATAATTTCATGGTATGCATGACTGCAAAGACAAGCAGCAATACCGAACACGTCACGTTAATAAACGCCAATGTCCCTCTGAACGTTGTCACGTGTGGCCAGTTGAAATGTCTGTATTTACCACCAGATCCTCCTACTGTCAGATCCGTCATGATTTCCATCACAATAAGGAAATTTACTCCGGAGGTAACCGCAAACAGATAAAGCAACCATTTGTTGTTTATATATATCAACGCAATCAACATGAGCGCAATAAGCGGGAAAAAGTATCTTTCGTGCATTCTAGGCCCGAAGTTGACCACAAGGTATATAAGTACTGCGGACATAAGATATGGAACAGACTTTTCCTTCTTGTTAATCTGGTACACCACCCAGGTTATCACGGAAGCAGCAACAATTGCCAACATGCCCCAGGCAAACAGTGACCATCCAAAAACAGACGGAGTGCTATCTCTAACCCAATTGTTTCCTTTAAGGAAGTGGTAGTTAAGCGCGTTTACCGTAATGTAGTCATAATGATCTGCTGTTCCGAGAAACAGTTCATATAGCCATATTGACTTCATGTTTACCCAGTAAGGAAGAGCAATCAAAAGAAAAGTCACCAAAAACGCACACAACGTTTTGACAAAATGCAACAACTTGTCTACAATCGGTTCTTTTGAAACAGTAAAATGTTTTACCAGTGCGTAAAACAGTATTGGGGAAATGAACAGTGCCTGAGGCTTCAACATAACAGCCACCGCAAGCCATACTCCTGCCGTCGCATACTTTTCCTGTGTAATGTAATAAATGCACAACACCATCGCCAATGTCAGCACTGAGTCAACCTGCCCCCAGGCTGCCGAGTCAATAAGGACAACAGGATTGAACAACCACGCACAAACCAAGAAAATGGTCCATTTGCTGCTCAGTTTCTTAACAGCCAGCTTGTATATAATGTACGCTATAGCAATATCACATAAAATGGCAGGCATTTTTATAAGCATTCTACCCAGAAGCGTTCCATAAGCATTAAAAAGATTCATTATCTTTCCAACCAGCATAAGGATTGTCATATACCCGGGAGGATAATCTATTCCATCCACCTGGTTATATATGTTAAAATTGTGTTTCGCAGCATTCGTTGCCCAATAGGAAAAAAGATTTACATCTATGGAGCACTGTGGTGCAGTTATAGAGAGGATAAGTCTCAAGAAAAGACCAATGAAGAGCAGCAGCACCACTTTTTGCAGTGTGGAGAGCCCTTCCTGCACCGCATCTTTATGCCGGGTTACGTATCTGTAGTAAATAATGAAAACTATAGCGCTGAAAAAGGTGAGCAAACCAGCCACCCTCATGGGGTCCGTGTACATGGGCGGAAAATCGTTATTTGCAGAAGACTCCTTGTAAAGAGCTGTTACCTCCGCACCCACAGGCAGGGAATCCAGCTCCTCTACCTTGAAGTCATCAAAATAGGCCTTTCCGGTATTGGTTCCCCCATAGCCGCCCAGGCGCAGAAAAACAGTAAATGAAGTCTGGGAGGAACCAGTTAGACCGTAAAACTCCACATATGTCCAATCCTGGGTTCCAAATATGTTGCCATGTACATCAAACAGATCCTTTATAGAAAGGTTTGCGCCTTTTGCGTTCTCATCCTTATAGGAAACGTTTTCGGTTTTAATGTACGCAGAAATCCTGTAGTAGGTGTTTTTCTTGGCTTTTACAGTATATGCATATCTTGCATCATTCTCCGTTGTACACTCTACAACAAGACACCCGCTACCATCCCTTCCCTCGTTTTCACTCCAATAGTATTTGGCTTCATCTTTGAAATAAGCATCTTCAACAAAGCCTTTATTCTCCTTTGTGTTGAAATCCGCCGAAACAATGACCTTGCTGGCGGCAAATGAAAACAAAGGAAAGGCGAATACTAACAGTATCAACAATACGGCAATAAACTTTTTTTGCATATTTCCTCCTATGAAACTATACAATTAACGCACTCAGTTTTTTCACATTTTCACCAAATACATTAAGTGCGTCTTCTATAGGATCAGGTTTTGACAAATCAACACCTGCAAGTTTAAGTTGCTCTATAGGATAATTATTGCCTCCACTCTTAAGAAGATTCAAATATTTGTCAGCAAGAGTTTTATCTCCACTCAGGATGTTCTTGGCAAAAGCGACCGCTGCTGAAAATCCTGTGGAATACTTGTATACATAGAAGGATGAATAGAAGTGCGGAATACGAGCCCACTCCATCTCAATATCCTTGTCCACAACCACCGCAGGACTAAAATATTTGAGGTTGAGGTCATAGTAAAGCTTGCACAGAGTTTCCTGTGTCAAAGCTTGTCCTGATTCGTAAAGAGCGTGCATGTCCCTTTCAAAGTGTGCAAACATGACCTGTCTGTATACAGTACCCCTGAACTCCTCCAGATAGTGATTTACGAGATAAGCCTTGATGTTTTCGTCATCAGTATTGTTCATAAGGTAATCTATAAGGAGATTCTCATTGACTGTTGAGGCAACTTCTGCAACAAAGATTTTGTATCTTGCGTATACGAAAGGCTGATTCTTGTTGCTCAAATATGAATGCATTGCATGTCCCAATTCGTGAGCAAGTGTAAACACATCATTTAAAGTGCCCTGCCAGTTTAGAAGCACATATGGATGCACTCCATAACAACTTATTGAGTAAGCACCGGATCTCTTCCCCACATTCTCATAAACATCTATCCAGCCTTCGTCAAAGCTTTTCTTTACCAGTTTAAGATAATCCTCTCCCAAGGGTTTCAATGCTTCAATGACGATTTCCTTTCCTTCTTCAAAGGTGTATTTCTTTTGAGGAACCTTCACAATAGGAGCATATATATCATACATGTGAATCTCATCAAGCCCCATGGCTTTCCTTTTTAACTCCATATACTCCTGATACTTGTCCAAATTGCTTTCAACAGTCTCAATCAGGTTGTTGTATACATCCGTCTTTACAAAATCATTATCCAAGTACATTTCAATACAGGAGTCGTAATTCCTTGCTCTTGCAACGTATCTGTTGGATTTGACCTGCCCTGAAAGACATGAAGCCAGAGTGTTTCTCCATTTGCCATAAGTCTCATACAATGCCTTAAATGCACCCCTTCTGACTTCCCTGTTTTCAGACATCAGGAAGGAAATGTATCTGGCCTGTGTAAGCTCCTTCATATTGCCGTCTTCATCCTTGACTTCAGGGAACTTCAAGTCGGCATTGTTAAACATGGAAAACACATTGTCGGCAGTATCTATTGCATCGCCGGAAAGAGCCATTATTCTCTCTTCAGCTTCAGACAAAATGTGAGGTTTTTTCCTCATTATTTCATCTATCTTAAACCTGTACAGAGACAATCCCTCAGTGTTTTCAAAAAAGGCGTCAATTTTTTCTTTGTCCATTGCCAAAAGCTCGGGCTCAAAGAAAGCCAACGCAGCATTTATGTCTGTAAACAAAGAGCCACATCTATCATACATCTTCTGATAAAAGCTTTCTCTTGTATCTTCATCGCGACGCATGATTGCATAAACAATCATTTTCTCCAACAGTTGGGAAACCTCATCCGTTTTTTTCAAAAATTCAAGCAAACTCTCTCCACTTTCACTTATCTTTCCTTTAAAAGAAGCGAGTAAGTCAATTGCGTTCTTAACCTTTTCAAAATCTTTTTCCCATAGATTATCATCGGCATAAATGTCTTGAACTCTCCATTTATACCCGTCATCAATCTCAGATCTCTCGAGTAATTTATCAGTATTCATAAGTGCCTCCTACACGTTTTATACTTAAATTCAATGCATTATATCATACAATAACTGCCATATGCAATTTAATTTGTTAAAACAGTACTTTGGACACTCCCCTGATAGGCTTTCCATTACATATGTCCACCAAACCTTGGGCTTTCTTAAATGTGAGTTTACCTTCACTAAACAGCACTAGCTTCCTCAAAGGAGTATTGAGAAACATATCCAGATTCAAAGCGAAAACGGGATTCTCGGCATCAAGTCCCATTCGCTTTTTTGCCCGTTTGTAACACCAGTGATACAGCCTTTTACCTGCAGGCGAGTCCATAAGCTCTTTTAGAGTTGAATCAAGTGTGTATAAATCCCTTTTTTCCACTTCCTCAAACTCAACTCTTTTGTCAGGAATCAGAAAATCCTTCTCTATTGGATTTTCCCCTTCAATATATGTGGTTATACTTAATCTTACATCCTGCTCGGATGCACATATATGAAAAGTGTAGTCTCCGGAGAATAATGTTTCACATTTTCTCTCCCTATCGTAAATAGAAAGTTCCTCACTTGCCACCCTGAAAGTAACTTTCTTTTTCTCTCCTGGGGCAAGACCAGGCTTGCAAAATCCTACAAGTCTTTTATACGGCTTTTTGTGTCTGTTTGTTTCAACATAAAGAAATACAACCTCCTTGCCGGACACCTCCCCTGTATTCTCAAGAACAAAACTAATCATATACGCATCATCATCGTATTCCAGATATATGTCGCTGTACTCAAATCTTGTGTAAGACAAACCGTGTCCAAAAGGAAACAGTGCCGGATATGCACAAGACAACTTTCCTGAAGGATTCACTATGCCAAACAATATGTTTGCAACAGCAGGCCCAAAAGCCTCTCCCGGAACTTTTGCGTCAACAACCGCTTTTACCTTGTCAAGCCAGGGCATTTTGATACATATTGGAGTATTCAACACAACCACAATATTCTTGTTATACCGAAGAATTGAATCTATTAAATCCAGCTGGTTTGCAGGCAATTCGAGACTTTCAAAATCGCTGCATTCGCTGACTTGAGAATTGTCAAATCCCAGGAACATTACAGCCGCCTTTGCATCCATAACAGTTCTTAACGCCTCATAAACAAGCTCATTGCGTATTTCCTCGGTGGTTTTGTCATAGCCTTCTGAATGTAGAATATTGCTGCCAGTCAGGCTTGGAGACACCTCCCTCATGCAATAAAGCGGGTCGTCGATTATGCTTACAGGCACGTAGGAAGAACCTGCAACCTGTATCATTGGCATTTGGGCATTGCCAATCACTGCAATTTTATCATTTGGATCAAGAGGCAGTATGTTTTCCTCATTCTTTAGCAGACATATAGATTCTTCTGCAACTTTCTCAGCCAGTTTGTGGTTATATGTTCTGTCATACTGATAACCGTTAACCCTGTTCTTTTTGGTAATGTCTATAAAATTTAGGATATCCAAAACCAATGAATCAATTACTTGAACATCCAATGTTTCATCTTCAACTGCCTCTAGGATTTCATCATCAAAGCAGCCGGAACCAGGAAGCTCGATATGAACTCCCGACTTTAAAGATTCCATTCTATCCATAATACCGCCCCATTCGCTCAGAACAATACCATTAAAAGAATATTCATTATTTAACATTTTCAACATTGGACTGGTGTATAGTTGTGTATCATTAATAACTTGAGAATTTACCATTATTCCTAACGGTTGTGTTTTGGTTATGACTGTTTTGAATGGTTTTAGATATCTTTCGTGCAAGTAAAAATCATCTATATGTATATTTTTATATTGCTTTTCTCCTGAATAAATGACAAAG
The DNA here is from genome assembly GCA_012838385.1 of Clostridiaceae bacterium. Classification (GTDB taxonomy): domain Bacteria; phylum Bacillota; class Clostridia; order UBA1212; family DUPL01; genus DUPL01. The sequence goes on along the minus strand of DUPL01000044.1, from coordinate 44,217 downwards.
TCGGAAAGAATTGCCCCTATTCCATAGGTTTGAAGTCCTACAGCGAATGCGGAAACCAGTTCCCCGACAACATAAGGGTCCTCCCCGAACAATTCATATCCTCTTCCATAATACGGAGAATCAAGAACAGAACACGATACAATAAAAGTAGAAATCTCGTTAGCAAGATATTCCTTTGCCACAGCTTCACCCATTTCAATAAGAAGCTCTCTGTTAAAGCTGCAACTGACAAGGCTGAATGAGGGAAAACAAGTAAAATCCAGTTTGTCGAAACTAGCAAATCCACCCTGACCAGCTCTTAAATATCCTTTGGTTGGAGTAGTAAAGGATATGGACGGCACGCCAAGTCTGGCAACCCCCTTCAGTTTGGAGGGGGTATCGGATGATAATAGCGAAACCTTTTCCCCCAGTGTAAGTTTTTCAAGAAGTATGAGATTATCCTTGATCGATTCATTTATCCTCATTTAGGCATGTTTTCTCCTCTCCGTTTTGCATAACACAAGCGGCATGACAATAGCCACAACCAGTGACAATGCCAGCCATGGCTCCCCGGTAGGAGGATTCACAACACTTGACGGAATTACAGTTACTTCTCTTTCAAACCTGAACTCTCTACCATCACTTGAAACAACTACAATAGTGACGATGTAATCTCCTTCCTTATCGTGGGAAAACATGCAATTTTCAAGCCTTTGTTCTTCAAATTCCACATAAACTTCTTCTGACAATTCATCAATATTTATATTGTTTATTCTTAAACCTTCAATTACGTTTGCTTCTTCATCAACTTCAACTACCACTGCAGTTAGTCCCGTTACAGTGTAAGCAACTCCGTAACCCATAGATACAAAAGATACAATCGTATCCGGAGAAAGAACCTGTGTGTATTTGTCGTACTCAGGTATGTCATCAAATACATACAATCTGTTTGTCCCTGCACATCCATAGATGGCTTCTGCGTTTGTCAATGACTCTTTCATGATAAGGGTATCCTTTACATTACCCTCATCATCCAGCATAACAAAACTTAAACTCTTCAACTCTCCCAAAAAGATGACATCTTCTGTCGGCATTCTGTACTCCCAAACAGTAGTCAGCTCATCATTAATTTCTAGAAGGTCAAGGTAATTCTGATATCTCAGCATTTCAGTGTCATTTACATCAACCAATTCACTTTCTGGATAATATGCTATGAATTGAACGCTCATATCCTCATACGATAAAAGAATAATTGCCGAATAATATGTATATATGCTGTCCAGATCGCTTTGGACGTCGCAGAAGTTGAATATGCATCCAAGACCCTTGTTGGACGGCAGCAGGTTTACGGAGTAGTATTCACCATTTTCCAAAGTATAATCCATCTCAACAAGCTCGTTTACGCTTGCTGCAAAAGAATCCTCTCCAAGCCTGTACACTTGGCATTCCACTTCATGTTCGCCATCCTTATTATATTCACCATACATAACACCTTCTACAAAATATACGTCGTTTTCATAAGAAACTGCCATATGGGAAACTGCTGACTTTCTGACAATCGCTCCCTCCTCAAGCTCATCTATCCTTTTCTCCTCAGAGTAAACAAGCTTCTTTTCAAAACCCAAACCAGCAAGCCAAATCTCATGCATTAGGGAAACAAGGTTGTCTTCTTCATAAACATATTTGTCTATATTCACCACAACAATACCATCTCCTGCATGAACAGCTCCAAAGGAAAAGCAATTGTCTTTCTCAGTTTCAAACAAATCTTCCTTGTATGCATAGTCAGGCATTCCGTCAACCAAACTGAACCTAACCATTGATATGACAATACTTTCGTCAGTTGAAATTATCGGCAGATAGAAATATTCATCGTCAAAACAAGCCACATGATTAACAAGATTATACTCCTGCATATCAGCAAGATTAAATCTTGACTTTAAAACTTCCACTTGTTTTTCTTCATCCTCGAGTATAAGTTTGTAGTTGCCAGAATCAAGAGGGTCTCCAAACACACATTTTCCCTCTGCGTCATATTTAACAGAGCTTAATCTATTCCCATCAACATGAAGAAACAAATAGCCCCCATCATCTGTTCTTGTCACATTGTACTTTGAAAGAGCATAGGGAACTTCAAATCTAATTTCTTCTTTTATATATGTATTCTCCATTGCGTAAGCCATGTCATCTACGTAGATGGTTTCGTAGTCTTTTAAATTGGCATGAACAGTCTGAAAAAAGAAAATAACGCCAAGCAACATTAATAGGCATTTATTAAATCGAACAATGTTCATAAGGCACCCCTTTGTCATGAACTATCTTAATACTAACACAAAACAAAGGTTTGTACAAGCCCAATAATTAACCCCTCCATTTCTGGAGGGGCTTTATTTACTGATTTCTCAAATCCCATTCGTCAACGTATTTCTGCATTACCTTGTCTTTAACCTTTTTGACTGCGTAAGTTTCATTGTCAACAGCCTTTTCGAGGTCTTCAACGGCGATTTCTTCTTTTCTTTCAGCAATAATCCTGTCTTTAATATCCTGACCAGACACCTCGTTTTCGTCTTCCTCATCCTTTTCGGTGTCAATATCAATAATCTTCTCACCGCGAACTATATATACTCCTTTTTTATCCTCGTCTTCAATGACAACATGTTCTGTAACGCCGTCTTCATTAAAGTCTTCCTTTTCGAGCTCGTATGCAAATTCATTTATCTTTTCGACGTTGTGCTCCCTGCTCTCTTTAATAATTCTGTGGATACCATCGGTTGTATACTCATCGGTGTTTTCCTTCACATACTCTGGAAACTCCTTATCATCATACTTTCCTGTCTCATTGAAGGACTTGGCAATTTCCTCTGCCTTTTCAAGGAGTTCCTCGTATTCTTCCTCTGTCATGTCTTCGCCTTCTTCATTAACAGCTTCCATGAACAAAACTCTAATATCAACGACTCTGTACTTGTCCCTGTCTTCATTGTAAATGTTTCTAATTTCTTCATCGCTAATTGTGTATGTCTCCTTGAGAGCATCCTTGTACTTCTCAATGGTTGCATACTGAATCATGTACTTCTTGTACTGGTTCAAAGTCATTGTGCCGCACAGATTTCTAATGAGAGCTTCTCTTGGCACGCTCATTCCCATGTTGGCATACTGACTCATCCACTGCTGAAGCGTAAAATCTATATTTGTCTTTATATTGCTCTGCTCTTCTTTGGACAGCTTGTACCCTTCTTTTTTAGCCAAGAGATAGAACGCCTTGAACTTTCTTGCTTCTTCCAGTGCATTCATCTTTGCTTTTTCTTCAGGATATACTCCATTTTCATCAGGGGTGTTCCAGAACTCCCTGTATTTCTCGGTCTTCTCCTGGTCTGACAAACCTTCCACGTCAATTTCCGCCTGCATCTCAGACAACTCAAGATATAAATAGTATTCATATTCATAATCGTATAATTTCTTTCCATTAACGTATCCTACATAATTTCCCGTCGTATATATTACAATAGCAATAACTGTTATTAGTATGATAATTGCAGCCAAACCAATCGTAATGTACGTAAAGAGTTTGGGATTGTCATATGTTCCTTTTTTCTTTTTGACCTTTACATTCGTAGCCATTATATTCTCTACCGCCCTCTAAACTTATTTAATGCAGAATTGCCTTTAAGATTATACTACTTAAAAACGAATATATCAATAAATATTTTATAAACTTTGAATAATGATTAAAAATCATCTATTACCAACTATTCCTTCAAGCACGTCAACAGTTTCCTTTAAAAGCTCCTCAGGCTTTTTGTTTTTGGCAGGAAGGGTAAAGGCAGTTTTGTTGTTTGCATCAACAAAGGCAACATGAGTGTTCTTACATACAACGGATGCAAATTTGCACTTTCCGGCAAGATAGCGGATATATGAGATTTGAATAAGATTGTAAACGCTCTCAGGCACATCTCCAAACCTGTCTATGAGTTCGTCTACAACCTCTCCAATATCTTCCCTGCTTTGTATGCCTGCAATTTTCTTGTACATTACAAGTCTTGCCTCTTCGTCTTCAATGTACGCAGAGTCAATATATGCATCCACCTGAAACTCTACTTTGGCACTGATTTCCTCCTTGATTTCAGAAGGCTCGATACCTCGCTCTTCCTGAACAACCTCTGCAAGCAGCTTGCAATACATGTCGTAACCGACCGCTGCCAGCTGTCCATGCTGTTTTTCACCAAGAACACTTCCAGCTCCCCTTATTTCCAAGTCCCTCAATGCAATCTTGAATCCGGATCCAAACTCGGTAAACTCCCTAATGGTCCTAAGTCTTCTTTCGGCAATCTCATTCAGTTCCTTGTCTTTCTTGTAGGTGATATAAGCATAGGCAAGTCTGTCCGATCTTCCTACTCTTCCCCTTATCTGATACAACTGGGCAAGTCCAAGCTTGTCACCGTCTTCCACAATTACAGTATTGACGTTTGGCATATCAAGTCCTGATTCAATTATTGTGGTACACAAAAGGATATCATAATCACCCCTGCCAAAGGCCAGCATGGTTTCCTCGAGGGTCCTTTCCGACATCTGACCATGGGCAACTACAATCCTTGCTTCAGGAACAAGCTCTGACAGCTGTCTTCTTTTTTCTTCAATACCCCTTACCCTGTTGTACAGGTAGAATATCTGACCCTTTCGGCTCATCTCCCTGTATATTGCATTACGTATAACAGGCTCTTCCCACTCAATGACATATGTTTGCACAGGATATCTGGCTTCGGGAGGATCCTGTATGATGCTGATATCCCTTATGCCGGAAAGGGACATGTGAAGAGTTCTTGGTATTGGTGTTGCAGACAATGTCAAAATATCCACACCCGGCCAGTCTTGCTTGAGCTTTTCTTTGTGCATGACACCAAAACGCTGCTCCTCATCTATAATCAACAGACCCAAATCCTTAAATTCTATGTTTCGTTGTATAATACTGTGGGTTCCAACCAATAGATCTATACTGCCTTTTTTTAATTCTCTTAATATTTTGTTTTTCTCGGCGCTTGTCCTGAATCTGCTCAAATGCTCAACTTTTACAGGAAAATCCTTGAATCTTTCTACAAAGTTCTTGTAATGCTGCTGTGCAAGTACGGTTGTTGGTACTAAAAATGCCACTTGTTTGCCATCGCATATTGCTTTAAATGCAGCTCTTAAAGCAACTTCTGTTTTTCCATAACCCACATCTCCGCAAAGAAGCCTTTCCATTGGCATGGACTTTTCCATGTCGGCCTTTATCTCTTCCACGCATTTCAGCTGGTCTTCAGTCTCTTCGTATATAAAGCTGTCTTCAAACTCCTTTTGCCAAACCGTATCCTTTGAAAATGCATACCCTTTTGTATTTGCCCTTTTAGCATAAAGCTCAACCAATTCCTTTGCATATACCCTCAGTGATTCCTTTACTTTGCCGGTGGTATTCTTCCACTCGCTTCCACCAAGCTTGTTAAGTCTTAAAGAACCCGCTTCAGGTCCAATATATTTTTGTATCGCAGACAGCTGGTCTGTGGGTATGAACAATGAATCGCTGCCTGCATATTTTATTCTGATATAATCTCTTTTTACATTATCTATTTCTATTGTCTCAAGACCCGTAAATACTCCTATTCCATAAGTATCATGGACAACATAGTCCCCAGGCTTTATTTCTGCAAAACTTGCTATGGGTTTTCCATCCTTAAGGGATGCTCGTCTTTTTGCAGTTCTTCCTTTCAGCAATGAACTGTCGCTGATAACAGCAAGCTTGAAGTCCGGATATTCAAATCCCGATTGAAGTCCTCCCACCATTATGTTAACCCTGGAAGGATCAATACCGTCTTCAGCAAGCATTTCCGCCATGCGTCGTACTTTGCTCTCGGAACCTACCAAAATCACAACAAGGTAACCGTCATCAATCCATGTACTAATCTGCTCAAGAAACAATGAAGGATTCCTGACAAAAGACAGAACCTGCTTCGATGGAATGGTGAAATCTGCACTGTCGGTTGAAACTAGTTCCACTTTAGGAAATTTGATTGTCTTCCTATCCAACGTTGGAAAATCCATATGCATGTCATAAGTTTCTGAGAGAAGGCCTTTTTTCTCGCTTATGGAGTCGCATATCCTTGCATGGTCTTCAATTATTGTGTTGACAGTATCCTCCATTCTATCCGGATCATCCATGAATACAAGCACTTCTTCCATATAGTCAAGAAGAGTGTATTCATGACCGATAATGAACGGGATATATCTGTCATAGCCGGGAAAAGTACCCCTTGACGACAGTTTTTCCATATCGGATTTTACCTGGAGTTCAATCCTTCTGGCATTGCCTGTTTTTCCTCTTTCTTTCAAAGACGTTGTTAGTCTTTCAAGCGATCTTTGTATCTTGTCCAGCACCTTTAGTTCATGGTAAACATCAAAAAGAAGATTCTCCCTTGCAGGAAGTATTTTCAGACTATCGACAGTATCACCAGACCTTTGGGTGTTTACATTCATTATCCTTATCTGGTCTATTATGTTGTCAAAAAACTCAATCCTGTATGCCTGCTCTGAAGATACTGGGTAAACATCAAGTATGTCTCCCCTCAAGGAAAACTGTCCCCTTGAAAGGACCTGGGTTACTCTTTCGTATCCCCTTTGTACAAGCATTTCAGCAATCTCTGTTGTTTCAAATATATCGTCTTTTTTTATAAATAAAAAGGAGTTTACAAAGTCCTTGGGAGAAGGCATCCACTGCATTAACGCATTTACGCTGACAACAACCATCTCCCATTCTCCCTTGACGATTTTCTCCAGCGCCATCATTCTCCTGATTCCAACATCAGTACTTCTGGCTTCCACATCATAGAGCATGTATTCATTAGGTTCAAACAAAACAACCTTGTCAGGTGCAAAGAAGGAAAAATCCTCATATGCCCTTAACGCAGCATATTCATTTGACGCGACATACAGAATCTTTTTGCCTGTTTCTCTTGCCAACAGGCACGCAAAATGGACCTTTCTTGATTCAGAAAGGCCTGTCACTGTTGTTTTGTCCTTATTCTTAATTGAACCGACCAATCTTTTTAGGTCTTCCCATTGTCTGACCGGTTCAAACAAAAGGTTCAGTTTTGGTTGCATATATTCATTGCCCTTTCAATTCCTTCACTCATAATCAGCAATGCAGCTTCCGACGCTTTTTCAATACCTTTTCGCAATACAGAGGCTTCTTCCTTTCCTATTCTTCCAAGTACGTATTGGACAATATCCACATCCGGCGGATTTTTTCCGATACCTATCCTTATTCTTGGAAACTCCTCACTTCCTGTCGCTTTCAATACCGAACGCATTCCGTTGTGGCTTCCCGCACTGCCTTTAGCCCTTACTCTTATACTTCCCGCCTTTATATCCACATCGTCATAGAGAATAATCAGTTTGTCCAGAGAAATCTTGTATCTGTTTAGTAATTGGGCAACACAGTCGCCGCTTCTGTTCATATACGTAGCAGGCTTTACCAATACAACCTTTTTCCCTTCATACCTGCCTTCACCGTAATAGCCTTGATATTTCCGTCTAGAAATATTTATGCCCAGTCTGCTGGCTAAAATATCGATGGCCATGAAGCCCATATTGTGTCTAGTGTTGGCATATTCGTCACCTATGTTGCCCAAACCTATCACAACATAGGTGTTTTCACTGCTTGTATTTCCAAAAATCTTTCTTAACATCGCATCCCCCGTCAAAGTATAAATATATCTTCCTGCCAGTCCGTGTCATGGAATTGATTCAGCGATTTGTCTCCGGATATTCTTTCTATTGCCCATGCAAAGAAAGGTGCGGATGAAAGAATCTTAATCTTTGGAGAAATATCATGGTTAGTATTAATGGTATCCAGCATAATCAGTTCCTTTATCGCAGAATTATTTATATTCTCAATTGCGTTTCCTGAAAACACACCGTGAGTACAGCATGCGTATACCGTCTTCGCTCCCTTCTCCATCAAAAGTTCGGCGCCTTTGCATACAGTGCCTGCCGTGTCAATTATATCGTCTATCATTATGCAGTGTTTTCCCTTTACATCTCCAATTATATTCATAATCTCACATTCATTGGCCGCCTGACGACGCTTGTCTATAATTGCAAGAGGCGATGCATCAAGCTTCTGGGCAAACTTCCTTGCCCTTGCCACGCCTCCCACATCCGGGGCTACAACTACAAATTCCTCATCATCAAAGGTTTTCATGAAGTAGTCTGCCAGTATTGGAGCACCAGACAGATGATCCACAGGCACATCAAAAAAACCTTCAATCTGTGCTGTATGCAGATCCATGGAAAGTACCCTGTCGGCACCTGCACAGGTAATCATATTTGCAACCAGCTTTGCTGATATGGGGTCCCTTCTCTTTGCCTTTCTGTCCTGGCGTGCGTAGCCAAAATAGGGTATTACCGCAGTAATCCTTCCCGCAGATGCTCTCTTCATTGCGTCAATAAGAATAAGAAGTTCAACCAGATGATCGTTTACAGGTCTTGAGGTAGATTGTACGATAAAGACGTCATCTCCTCTCACCGCTTCTGCAATATCTATGCTGGTCTCTCCATCGCTGAATTTTCCCACCGTACATTTCCCCAGGTCTCTTCCAAGTCTTTTGGCAATCGACCTGGCCAAAGGTATGTTCGAGTTCCCTGCAAATATCTTCAATTCTCTATAATTCATAACAACCTCCGCTTTATCAACTTTACGGTGAGATATATATTATCCCACTTTTAAGACTAAAAAACAAGGCGTCAAGCCTTGCAGCAAACATGACAATTGGTGCTTTTCGTTATCTCTATCTCGTCAATAATCATGTTTATAAAATCAAGACAATACATGACACCGACCTTTCCAACATTACATAAAGTCAGTATGCATCGCATGGCAGCTAGAACTCCCACATTTCCTGCTGCTGCTCCCAAAACCCTCGGCGGGCTGACTGAAAGCTTTACTTCGTCAGGATAAAGGCAACCAAAACATGCAGAACCTTTGTCTGTAACCATCACAAATCCTTCAAGTCCATTTACAGCTGCAACCACACATTGCCTACCATATTTTTGACATGCTTCAGCTATTTTTATTCTCGTGGAATAGTTGTCGCATAAATCCATGACAATATCATGCTTCGGAACAAGGTCCTTTAGTAGTTTGTCATTTATCTCCTTTGCCAATCCCACACATTCTATATCCGGGTTGAATTTATGTAGCCTCTCCACACATGTTTTGGCTTTCTTTTTTCCTATGTCCTCCGGTGTATAGAGTATCTGTCTGTTCAAGTCGGGCTCGTTTATAGTGTCCCTGTCCACCACCGTTATTTTTCCAACACCAGCTGCAGCGACATAAATGGAGGCTGCACAGCCCAAGCCTCCTGCTCCCAGAATCAACACCTTGCTATTACGCAATAAGTCCTGAAAGTTGTCGGGAAGACTCTGTAAATTCATCTGCCTTTCATATCTTTTGCTTGATTTGTGTGTACTCATTCTGTTCACCCCTATATTATTAGTATACTAATTTTCCCTCAATAATACAAATAAAATTGGACATGTAGAAATTGATTATTTTTTAACAAAGTATATTGAAATACATAAAATATATGATATGATAGATACTGTACAATTTTTTTAGAAAGGAAGTCATTTAAGTGGCAAGAGCGCTTAGAACAGACGGAATGAGGAAGTGCATTGGCTGCTTTTCATGCATGACCGTATGTGCAGCTGTCAACAAACACAACTTCTCCATTTCAAAAAGTGCAATAAAAATAAAGACAAACGGAGGCTTGAAACACGGATTCTATGCAACTGTATGCCACGCATGCAAGGATGACAGAGCATGTCTTGAAGCTTGTCCTACAGGTGCGTTGGTTGAACGTAAAGGAGGCGGTGTCCTGCTTAACAAGGATATGTGTACCGGATGCAAAAAGTGTGTTGATGCTTGCATAGTTGGTGCGGTGTTTTTTGACGAGGAAGAGAATTTGCCAATAATCTGCAAACACTGTGGATCCTGCACAAGATTCTGTCCACATCAATGTCTTACAATGGAGGAAGTCGACGATGTTTTATAAAGATTACATAAGAGTTTTGAATATAAATCTCTCAACAGGCCGCATAAGGGTTGACAAGAGAAAGGATCTTAGAGCCTATTTGGGAGGTGTGGGAGTTGCCTCAAAACTCCTACAGGAAAACATGAATCCTGATTTGCCTCCCCTTCATGAGGATCAACCTATAATTTTTGCAATTGGCGCAGCTTCATCTGTATTTCCAGTCATAACCAAGACTGTAGCCATGTTTGTTTCTCCTCTAACAGGAGAACTGGGTGAGTCCTATGCAGGTGGCAGACTCGCCTTCACAATGCTGCATGCAGGCTATGACGCCATAGTAATTACAGGTAAATCTCAAAAACCTTGTTATGTTACAGTTACACAAACAGGAGTGGAAATAAAGGACGCACGCGCTTTTTGGGGAATGGACTCCGACAAGGTAGGCTCATATATCAGAAACAGGGAGCATGGAAGCGGAAAGCGTTCCATCATCCGCATAGGTCCTGCAGGTGAAAATCTGTGCTCCTATGCAAGTGTTTGCGTTGACACATACAGACATTTTGGAAGACTGGGCCTGGGTGCCGTTTTTGGCAGCAAGCTTATGAAAGCAATGCAGGTTACAGGCGATCTTCCCATGCCAATACCCAATTTCAAGGACTATTTCAAGACCTACTCCAAACTGTACAAACAGGTAACCGAAACAGAAGTAATGGCAAAATATCATGATGCCGGCACTCCCATAAACGTAGAGCCATTGAGCGCCATGGGAGGTCTTCCGACCCGAAACCTTACCTCTGGAACTTTTGAGCATGCTGAAAATATTTCAGGAGAGGCCTTTGCGAAGAACAACCTGATTAGAAAAATGGCATGCACAGGATGTCCTGTTGGATGCATACACATAGGACAGTTCAGACGTGAATTTGACCACGGCTATGAGTACGAAGCGATTTCGGTCGGATACGACTACGAACTAATTTATGCACTTGGCTCATTCCTTGGTGTTGATAATACGGATGGAGTTTTATACGTTATCGATGCTGTTGAAAGAAACGGGCTTGACGCCATGTCCTGCGGTGTTGTTCTGGGATGGGCTTGTGAAGCTCTTGAAAGGGGCATCATTACAGAAGAGCAAACCATTCTGCCTTTGAAGATGGGCGATTATGTAAACCTTGCTAAAGCTGTCGACTACATTGCACAAGGTGTCAATCAGCTCTATACCGATATGGGCAAGGGAGTAAAACACGTAGCCAAGAAGTATGGCGGTTATGATTTTGGCATGCAGATTGCTGGTAACGAAATGCCTGGTTACCACACGGGCTACGGCTCTCTTGTAGGCGCATTGGTAGGCGCAAGACATTCTCACCTCTGTAATGCAGGCTATTCATATGACCAGTCCAACAGGGACAAGGAGCTTGACAAGGAAAAACTCGTAGACTACCTTATTAGCGAGGAAATCGAGCGCTGCCTGCTGAATTCTTTAATCATATGCCTGTTTGCACGTAAAGTATACAGCAGGGAAAATATCAGGATGGTCCTTAAATGCGTTGGGCTTGACTATACTGACGAAACACTGACAGATATTGCAAAGCGTATCCTGAGAACAAAGCTAGAGATTAAGAAATCCTTGGGCTTTGCAATACAGGATGTAAAGCTTCCCAAGAGATTTTTTGAAACACCAACAACAACAGGCAAACTTGATCAGTATATGGCAAACGAGATTGCAGAAGAATATGCAAGGCGTTGCGAGGAAATTTTGGCTGAAGAAGATGAGTCAATAAAGGAGTTTGTCTAAGATGGTTATAACTGTTGAGCTGTTTCACACATTGAAAAAGTACAACAAGGAAAGGTTCAAGGACGACGAGAACAGTTTTGAACTCTCAATTGACGGAAGAGATGAAATCCTATTGGATGAACTTGTTTCGTTATTGAACATTCCTGATGAAGAAGTTGGATTTGCAACCATAAACAGTGTCAAACACAACTGGAACGATCCGATTAAAGATGGCGACAGGATAAAAATATTTCCTGTCATAATTGCGGGATAAAAGCAAAGAGGAAAAAACTCCATTATGGTTTTTTCCTCTTTTTTTCATACATCAAATGGATTTTTTGCAGCTCTCCGCACGCAGATATCGTCAATGACAGCATTGCCTCTTCTTGTAAGGAGGAATAGGACAATATCCGCAATCTCTTCAGGCATAATCATATCCTCACCAGTCAGATCCGGACGTGTTACCTTAACCATATCGGTAAATACTCCACCCGGACAAACAGTATGAACTCTAATATTTTCAGCATAGACCTCGTTTGCAAGCGATTTTGTAAACCCGTGCAGGGCATGCTTGGATGCAGTGTATATTGCCTGATTTACATACCCTTTGTGGGCAACAACAGATGCAATGTTGATAATTGTAGCATGATTCGATTCACGCAAATATGGAAGCACCTTCTGGCATAAAACAAAAGGCACCTTTACGTTTATATTCATTATCCTGTCAAAATCCTCCATTTTTGTTTCTTCAAATGGAGCATTGTGTGCAATTCCGGCATTGTTAATAAGTATGTCAATTCTGCCAAAATGCTGTGCTATTTTGTCAATGCAAGTTGTCAGAAAATCCATGTTGGCAAGATCACCTGGAAGAACATATGGGTCAACACCGTATTCCCTAATAATGTCCGCTGAGGCATTCAGCTTTTCCAGGTTGTTGCCGCCGCAAAGTGCAATCCTCGCACCCTCTTTAGCCACCCCCTCACAGATGGCGCTGCCGATGCCGCCTCCCGCACCAGTTACAACTACAACCTTGTCCTTGAGTGTTACCTTCATGCCATCTCACTCCCTTTTCGCATATTCAAACTCTATGGATTATATATTATACCATATGCCCGTTGCCAATTACCAATTCTTCAAAGACACTTTTAACATTTAAATTCAATCTGCGTCTTTTAATAAGCTTATTCAAGCTATTAAAAATATAGTCGTTTAAAAAGTCAACTTCCTGCTCGGAGCAATTTGATGCAATTGTATTGTAAAAGGTTTTCTTCTTATAAGCATCAACATCATACAAAAACGAGAAAGCACACAGTTCAGCTGCACTTTTTATCAGTGTGCCTTCTTCCCTTTCCTCAAAATCAACACCGTACAATTCAATTTCTTCGTCCATTTCAACCACGATAAAATTCCGGAAGTTTGTATCCGACAAACGGAAGTTATCAAATTGGTCTGAGTAAACCCGGCAAAAGGATAGCATCTGTCTTGCCAGTTCTTTTACTTCTTCAGTATCGCATTCGAGAAAGTAGTCAACAGCAAGTTTTCCCTCTATGTATTCCATGTAGATCCTGTTTGATTCTACCTTAATAACCTTTGGTACGTTAGCATACAAGTAAAGCCTTTTTAAAACCTCTGATTCAAAGTAGGCTTTTTCCTCTGATTCATGCACCTTTACAACTTGCATGATTCCTTCCACACTTACTAGAAAAACACTGTTTTTCTTGCTCTCGAACCGCTTAATAATTTCGCCCATCATTCTATCTCTATTACTATCTTCTTTCCTTCCTTGTACCCATTAAGTTCCGATACAACTCCCACCACTGCGTTTTTCAGTATCCTTTGAACAAAAGGCACCATTACAATATCCTGACCGTCGATAATCAACTTGACTTCTCTTTGACTCAGTACGCAATCGGAACTGACAACCTCTCCCTTCAGAAGCCTTGCAAGAAATCCTCTACAATCCGTACCGCATTCACCACAGCATTCATACTCTATATCATGCATTAAACTCGGAACCTTTTCCTCGACAAGGTCTGCCAGTCTTCCTATGTCATCAACTGCTGATATTACAGGAAGACCCTTGTACTCCGTAACACCGGTGTTTGCAAACCTTCCACTTACTGCAAACGTAAGAGGAGTTATTTCAGGCTCAGCATCTTCCTTGCAAACAGCAATCTCCGGAGCCACACAGTCCCTTACTCCTTCAAGCAAAACATAGTCCTGATTATAGTGGGAGAGCACTTCGTAAATCGGCAGGTGTCCGGGATACAATATGTCTGTTTCATTGTGAGCTCTTGCTGTTACAATTTCTGCTCCTGCTTGTCTGTGTCTGTAGGTGTTCTTTCCAGGAGTATCAATGGCAAACGCCTCATAATGAATCTCCTTTACACTTCCTATGGAATAACCTCTTCTTTTTAGTTCTTTTATCAAATTCTCTATTACGGTGGTCTTTCCGCTTCCGCTAAGCCCCGTTACCGTTAATACTTTCATAACTACCTCCTTGCAAACATAAAGTATATGATTAGTAAAAATATTGATGATGCAATTATCATTGCGATATAGTCTGCTAATTTTAGTTTCAATACTCTTAAATTGGTTCTATCAGGATACGCCCTGAATCCCCTTGTCTCCATGGATGAGGCAATATCCCTGCTCTTGATAATGCTGCCGGAAATTGCAGGCACCAAAATGTGTGAATAGATTTTTATCTTTTTTGACAGCTTGAGTTTCTTAATATTTATTCCTCTCAAACTTACGGCTTTTATTCTATCGGCAAACTCCTGACCAAACAGTGGAATAAACTTGAGTGCTATTCCTGTCATAAAGGCCAGCTCATAAGGAATCTTGAGTTTTGCAAGTCCGTCTATCATATCACGACTGTCATGTTTTGTACCGAGCATGACGGCCAGCATTATGTTGCCCATCCTGAGTACAAAAGACAAGCTGTCCACAAGTCCTTTGGAAGTTACAATATTTGCACCGAGCAAAGTAATAATTGGTCTCCCTCCCGAAGTTGTGAGGCTTTGGAAAAAGGCTATGAAGATTATCATTGACACAAGCCTTCTCATTCTGTACAGAGTCTTCAATGGATTTAATCTGAATACAATGTTTAACAACAGGGTCAATAAAAAGACCAGCAGCAGCCAATATACATTTGAGGCAAGGACGGACAGTGTGGATGTCAGTACAATAAACAACATGGTGATTCTTGGATCCAGTCTACTTTTCATACAGCATTCCACCTTCCATCCTCAGATTCATGCCGTTTACTCCGTTCAAATTGAAATCCTCATCATGTGATATTATAAAAGCTCCTCCTCCATTTTCAACAAAGCTTAATATAAATTCATGTATCATTGCTTTGCATTCCGCATCAATGGAGGATGTCGGTTCATCAAATATAATGAATTTGGTGTCCCTCATCATTATTGTGGCAAGAGCAAGCCTCTGTCTTTCTCCCAAGGACATGAGCAGAGGAAAGGTGTCCTTTTTGTCTTCAAGCTTGAAGACCTGGAGCAGCTTTTCCGCCCTCTCTTTTATTTCATAAGTCAGTGTTCCATTCAGTTCATAAGGAAAAACAAGTTCTTCATAAACGGTCGGTGCAAATAATTGCAAATCAGGATTCTGGTACAAATACCCTACATGTTCTGATATCTCGCCAACAGTCTTTTTATATATATTGGTTCCGCTTACCTTGACAATACCTTGTTTTGTCTTTACAAGGCCGCACATTAGTTTTCCCATTGTGGTTTTGCCTGAGCCGTTTTTTCCGCCCAAAACATACAGTACACCTTCTTTGAATGTATATGTAATATTTCTCAGAACCATGTTGTTCTTGTTATACGCAAAGGATACGTCAATCAGTTCTATCATGCAATTTGCCATCCTTTAATACATATATTCTGTCAGCAATTTCAATATCGTTTCTGTTGTGGGATATCATTAGTATTCCAATATTGTCTTTGGCTAGTTTTCTTAGAATCTCCCGTATCTGAACCTTCCTGTCCTCGTCTACTCCGGAAGTTATTTCATCCGCTATTAGGAATTTGCTCATCATGGTTAAAACAGACGCAATTGAAACCAGCTTCTTCTCCCCTCCCGAAAGCTCCTGAATTTTTCTATGTCTTAAATAGCTAATACCGGTAAAATCCAAAGCTTCTTTTATTCTTGTTTCAATTTCCGCCCTGGGAACACATAGATTTTCAGGCGCAAACCGAAGCTCGTCCTCAACATATTGAGAAAAAAGAAAGTTATCAGAATTCTGGAATATGACACCAAGCAAGGCGCATCTTTCATGAATACTGAGTTGGGACAACTCTTTGTCACCTATCCTTATTCTGCCAACAGTACTCAGTCCATAATTTTGAGACACACCTGCAATTGCAGTACAAAGTGTGGATTTTCCACTGCCATTTGGTCCGACTACTGCAACAATTTCTCCTGCTTCAACTTGTAATGATACATTATCAAGTATAATTCTGTTTTTAAACATTACTGTTAGATTTTCTACTGTAAGTTTCATTCCACCACAATCTCTACAAGCATTTTTACTCTGTTCTGGCTTACTTTGTCTTCCGCCTTTATTACCACAAAAGGTCCGCCATCTTCCTGTTCCTTTTCATATGCCATCACATCAATGCCTTCGTTGAAAGGCTTTCCATTCACCAAATGCGTTATAAATACATTGGTTTCCTTCCTTACATCCTCTGCCCGGTACACTTTCTGAAAACCGTCTTTTGCAGTAAATGTAATCTGTTTCATGTTCTCCAAGTCTGCCCCCAACTTCTCAAGCAGGTCCCTCAATTCTATTCCGGTATAGGTCTTTTCTATGGGTTCCTTGTTGCTAGGCTTGTATATTGCCTTAAAATCAACCGGCTGGCTTATCTCCATCAATTCTTCAAAGGTATATACTTCCCTCTCTCCATTGATGGTAATTGCAATTTCCCTTTTTTCATACTGCTCCACGTTTTTCTTGTTTTCATTCATAAAGACAAACAGCATAACACCAAACAGAATAGAAAGTACAACCAATATAACCAGTGCAATAAGCACATTCCTATTCTTCAATCAAACTACCCCTTTCAAAATAGTAGAAGGGCACATACATGTCTCCATACTTGAACAAGCTGTGTTTTCCTCTTTTTGTCCCATCCGTGTCTTCTATAGTCACTGCTCCATGGTCAGGCACAATTATCACATGCCCATAAAAGTTTTTAACCAGCTCTTTAATATATCCTTCTATTTCATATATCTTCTGCTTGGCTTCCTCTGACAAAGGAGAGTACTCGTGATTTACATCATCAATGCCGTGGAAATGTATGAATAAAAAATCAGGATTTTTGCCCAGTTCATACATGGCTGTTTCAAATACGCCTTTATCAGTATATCCTTCCGAGTTGGCTACATTCAGTTTTGGCTTTTCCGAGGTTACAACCAATACTGAATTCCCTTCAATATATGATGCCGTTTTCCCTTTACTGACAACGTATTCAAAAATGTCCTTTACGTTAGGAGCTTTTACTTCCCTCTTTGTTATGCCTGTTGCAAAAGGTGATTGTCCGGTAATTATTGCTGCCAAAGCCACATTTGATATGGCTGGGTTCACGCTGGCTGCTTTTTTGTAATTGCCTGATAATATTGTAAGGTTATCCTTGTAATATTCCACCTGCTCGTAAGACAACCCGTCAGGCAGGATAAACATAACCATTTCATTCTTATCCAATAATATCTTCATCATGTCAAAGGCATCGAATATAACGGTGTCGACGCCTGTCACAATACCTGTAACAGGACTATCGTACCTCTCGTCCGTTTCATAATATATTCTGCCATTTTCCCAAACAAAAACACCTGCATAATCCCTATCCACTTTCAGCATGTCATAGTTGTCGAAGTAAAGTACGAAATCATCGCCGATGAATTCTTCCGCCTTTAATGGCGCTTTCTTTACATACTTCACAGCGAGATTTCCGTTCTGTCTACTTTCACCTGATTTCTCAAACATAAGGAGCTTGCAGTTTCCAAAACTTATACGTCTGTCACCCTCTTGATCCACAATTTTTAGAGAATTCTCATCAGAAATTTCCACATCCTCATGGGCAACTATTGTAATCTCAAGAACATGCTTGATACCAACAACCCTCGGATGTTCCGGAGCCTTTATGTTCAAAACTCCTTCTACTTCGACAACATGACACAAGTTGGCAGTCTCCGCATCAATTAGTGCAGACACTCCGTCTATGGCTGTTATCATTACATAGCTCTTATCAACAGGTGCCAGTAGTGAAACCTTCTCAAGAACCTTTGACAAACGCACCCCTTTGTAAAGTGTATCCTTTATTGCTATCTCTTCTTTTGAAATATCACTCAAGTTCACTTCTACAGAGACGCCTTCTATATCCCCGTTTACGGTTATGTATTTGCCTGGTTCACTTTCCTTGTTCGTGCATCCTGCAAAAATCACCAACAAGACAACTGTCAGTATCAATAGTGCTCTTTTCATTGATCTGCCCCATCCTCTTTGAAAATTAAACCAATTCTCCTAATTCCCTTATCAACAGAATATGCCACAAGCCCTCCAATTGCTCCGGATAAAGCCGCTGCAGTCAGGCTAAACGCAAGCCACAACCAGGATAACCTGAACCATAGCAAAAAGCTCCCTAGTGTGCCCAGTACATTTGCCATCATCACGGCAATCATGAAATGCAGAACATTGGCATTGTTTTTTCTTGCAAAGAGAAACACAATGTCAACGCAAAGTCCGGGAATCAAATACGTTATGAAAGTCCAGATGCCGTGGCTGCCTGGTGCGCTGGTTGTAAATAGTACGAGAGCCTGGACAAGGGATATCATGAAAGATACCCCAAATTTACGAACTACCGAATGCCCAATGGCAAGCCACATCATATAAAATCCGCCTGCCAAAGCCCCTCCTGGGATTCCCAAAGGACCTGTTATTAACTTGACCAGTGTGTTTGCAACAGTCTTGAAGCCTGTAGCAAGGGCTGCTAGCATCGCTATTAATACCAGATCCAAAACAGAATATGATTTAATAACCTTCCTCATTTCGCCTGTATGCTCAATATTACAAACTCACTGCCATCAACTGAAACAACGTATCCTTCATCTGTTGACTCAATCCTTATATCCTTTAAATCTTCTTTCTTTGCCTGTTTTTCAGTGCCGTCAACCCCGGTTATGGTATAGATTGACGCTTCTTTCATATTTATTTCATCAAGCAGCTCACTAACAAGAATACTGCCTTTGCCTTTGGAATCAAGCTTTTCAAAAACTTTGTCAAGTACTGCAAAAGAAGTGTTTTCAACAGTCACATACATGGTGTGTTTTACCTTCATGCCTTTTAAAATGTTTGCCCCATTGAATACCGGTGCGTCCTTCTCTTGAGCAAACTCGTCACTGTCAGCATCCTTTGATGCATAAACCAAGAACGCATCCTCGTAATACTCTTTTGTCTTCAAGCTTGTATACTCGGTTCCATCCCACGAATATACGAACATCTGGGCCTTATCACCGCTCTTCAATATTCCGTCGTCAAATATTTTTTTGAAGCTTGTTCCATAATATGTAGTACCGTCTACCTCATAACTACCGTCATATTTGTCTCCGGTTGATTCTGAGAAGTATACGCTTTCAGTTTCCGGAACTGTTTCCTCATCTTCCTCACTTGCCAAAACTATCTTGGAAACCTGTTTTGCCCAGGTATTTGCCGGCTTGTCAGGAAAAACAACTCTCAAAGCTCCGCTCTTCTCATTTGGATTAAGCTCAATGCCGTCATACTCAAAGGCAACAATCATTTTAACTCCGCCTTGTTCTACGTTGAAGACATCAGCTGAAAGAATTGTCTCGTAACCGTCTTCGGCATAAATAGACATGCTTGTAAAATCGGAAGTTTTTGCGTCATCTGCATAAACTTCAAGTATATCGTCGAAATATACTCCTTTCAATGTGTGTGGAATTTTGTTGCCATCATCGTCAGTCTTGTCGGATGCGTATGCAGGCTGGTCTTCGCCGTACTCAACAAGTTTGCCACCTGCGGCAAGTTCCCTGATTTGCCCTTTTGTCACTTTGATGGTTTCATCCCCGATTCCTACAATTTCAAGAATATAGTCGTCATCCTCATAGGACTGGGGTGCATCAGTAGGTGTTGGTGTGGTGTTCTGACCGTTATTATTTGCACACCCAGCAGCCAGTGCTAAAACTAATACAAATATCGCCAAGATTAATAGATGCTTTTTCATTTTATTCTTCTCCTTTTAATTTCTTTATCAAAAAAAATTCTCTTGATTCCGTCCGGAACAAGAGAACATAAAGAAATTACCACCCATAAGGGTGATTTCTTTCCTGTTCCTTTTCAACTCCGGAAGGCTGAAAAATTTCTCTTTCAACCCTATCGGTGTTTCCCCATGGCCATTTTGGCTTTAGGTAGAAAACACTCGGAACCAGTATTTTTTTCACTTTAATATTGTTAAAAAAATATCAAAGCATTTAGATTATATACTAACCGATTACCATTGTCAATATATCAGGCTAAAATTACATGAAAGAATAACGTTTTTCAGGACAAAATACAACTGTACGGTAATTCCGTACAAAGGTTGACTTGAAAGGTGGAACTAAAATGAGCCATAAAAAATGTCAGTCTATTTCTTGTGATGTGGCAAGCTGCTCTTTTAACGATACGCTTGAAAACAGCTGTACTTTGTCAGCTATAAAGGTTACGCCTAAAATGAACTGCGCAACTGAAGATATTGATGAAAGCATGTGTGCAAGCTATAAGAGCAGGGCACTGGTAGACAGATAAATTTCTCAATTAATGAATAATTTGTCTTTTTTTGAGTATAATACTAGTGTTGCCAAGGACGCAACAAAAAATTGAATATGGAGAAAAGAATCGGCATTAGAGTTTGTGCCGATTCTTTTATTATTTATTCGGTTCTCAGTGCTTCCACAGGGTCCTTTTTCGCAGCTATCAGGCTTGGTATGAATCCTCCAACAATTGTAAAGAACAAGCTTACAAGAATCAGAATAATTGCATGCAAAGGCGAAAGCTTTGCTACGTTTTCAAGATTTGAATAATTTGCAATTATCATGTTTGTAGGTATGACCAGCAAAGACGCTATGGCTATTCCAATTAATCCTGAAAACACCCCTATAATAAAGGTTTCTGCATTAAATACCAAGGTAATATCCGATTTTCTTGCTCCTAATGACCTCAGAATTCCAATCTCTTTTGTTCTTTCCAGTACGGAAATGTACGTAATTATTCCAATCATTATAGACGAAACAAACAAAGAAATTGAAGCAAAAGCTATAAGGACAATGGATATTGAATCTATTATCTTTTTCGTAAGCTTTGTTATCTGCTCGGCCATGTCTGTATATATTATCCTGTCCTTGCTGTCTTTGCCTTCATTGTACGCATCCAAAAACGCCAATACGTCATCCTTTGAATCAAAATCTCTAGGAAAGATTGTTATCATTAAAGGAACAGAGTTTGCTCCAATTACCCGGAGAACATTTTCCTTGTCTTCCTTTCCCTTTTCCGTTGTCAAATCAAAAGGTTGGCCTGTAAGCACATTGTAATCAGCCTCCCTTTGGGCTTTTGCAATGTCGCTGTTTTCCGAATCCTCCAGAATATATTCCATCAGTTCTTCAGAATATGCCACGCCTGTACGGATTACATCCAGCATCTTGTCTTTCTTTATCCTTAGGATTCCTACAATTTTTAAAGGTATTGCCGTTTCCCTATTATATATTTCAGTCATGTCCGCAGGGTTGCCAACCAGTGTAAAGAATCCATCCCGTTCCACGTAATAGTCATTATTAGGAATGGCTCTTAACTCGGTACCGATTATGTCCTCAAAAGCTATACTTTCATAAGTTGAAAAACCTAGCGTTTCCAGCACTCTTTTGTCCAGTCTATTGAATTTGTCCACAACCAGCAATAACTCGTTTTTGTTCTCTGGCATTTTTCCATAAAGTATGTCATAGTTCTTTTCAACAAAACCTTCTTCACCAAACTTTTTTGGAAGCACACTCATATCCAGGTCTTGCATCGATACAATCTTTGCCACATTGTCTCTGTCAAGTTTCAATAAGTTCAAAGATGTCATGCGTGTATATGTGGTTCCCAAAAGCAGATTCGGATCAATGCTCTTTAAATACTCTATATATTCCTCTGTAATATTGTTCATATGAATTAATTCACTTTCGCTCCTGTCAAAAGGAATTACTTCCTTTTTGTCTGTAAACTCCTTGTACTTCCTGTTCTCCTCTCCAAACTTTTTACCCATATCGGCAATATCAACAGTTGTCGCCTGCTGTCCTATGATTATGGGGAATCCAGACATGGTGTTTTCCTCAAACTTGTCTATTTCTATCTGAAACCCGTTCGAAAGAGCGAGAATGAGTGCAATCCCTATGATTCCAATGCTTGCTGCGAAAGAGGTAAGTATTGTTCTAAATTTCTTTGTCTTTATGTTGTTAAAGGATAGTTTCAAAGCAGTAAAAAAGTTCATGGCAGTCATTTTGAGTTTGTATCCTGACTGCTTGTGTTCTTCCTCCTCATACGGGTTGGAGTCGCTTACAATCCGTCCGTCCACCAAATTGACAATTCTGGTGGCATACTTGTTTGCCAGTTCGGGATTGTGTGTAACCATTATAACAAGTTTGTTTTTCGCAATCTCTTTTATAAGGTCAAGTATTTGTACTCCTGTTTCGCTATCCAAAGCTCCAGTTGGCTCATCCGCCAGAATAATATCAGGATCATTTGCGAGCGCTCTTGCTATCGCAACTCTCTGCATCTGTCCGCCTGACAGCTGGTTGGGTTTCTTTTTGACATGGTCTTTAAGACCTACCCTGTCAAGCAATCGAAGGGCCCTTTCCCTTCGTTCGCTGGCAGACATTCCAGAAAGAGTCATTCCCATCTCTACATTTTCAAGGATAGATATATGGGAAATAAGGTTGTAATTCTGGAAAACAAAGCCGATGCTGTTGTTCCTATAAGCGTCCCACTCCACACCCTTGAAGTCGGATGTGGGTCTGCCGTTTATATACATCTCGCCACTGTCATATCTGTCCAGGCCGCCTATGATGTTTAATAGCGTCGTCTTTCCGCCTCCTGAAGGACCCAGAATTGCAACAAACTCATTTTCCCTGAATGCAAGACTCACATTATTTAAAGCAACCTGCTTGAAATCGCCGGTAACATAACTTTTTGTAACATTTACAAGTTTTAACATAAACCCTCTACCTTCTCAATATATTTTACTAATACAGCATTTTAAAATACATATTTCGAATTATACTGTTTTTTTATACCATGGTCAAAAAATATTCAGCAATAAACGAACATATGTGATATAATTGTTCTGATTCCGGACAATTTGATAATTCAAGGAATAATATATTTATGTATCAATTTAGTGTGATAAAGGATGCGGTGATCTGATAAATGAACTTGACAGGCAATCATATAGAGCGCGAGAACCCTTCCAGGGAATCTGATCTCAACCTGCCAGCAGGATGTAGAATACATTTCATAGGGATAGGCGGCTCCAGCATGAGCGGTCTGGCTGAGATCGTACTTGAACGAGGCTTTCGTGTAAGCGGTTCCGATAGAGTCGAATCCTGCAATACACAAAAACTGAGACAAAAAGGTGCCAAATTATATATAGGGCACGATGCGCTCAATGTCCCCGACGACACCTATCTGGTTGTTTATACTCTTGCAATTTCGAAAGACAATCCCGAATATTTGAAAGCCATTGAAAAGGGCATCCCGGTTATGGAAAGAGGCCATTTTCTCGGCCTTTTAACAAGGGAACACGATTACTCCATTTGCATTGCAGGAACTCATGGAAAAACAACTACTACTTCAATGCTGGCTCATGTCATGCTCCACGCAAATCTTGATCCCAGCGTACATATTGGCGGGAACTTACCTGTTCTTGGAGGAAATGTCAGATCATCAAAAAGCCCGTACTTTGTTACGGAAGCCTGTGAATATCATGAGAATTTTTTAAACCTTTCTCCTTATGCAGGCGTTATTCTAAACATTGAAGCAGAACATCTAGACTATTTCAAGGATATAGATGATATAATATATGCGTTTAAAAAATTTATTAAACTTATTCCCAAAGAAGGCTTTGCGGTTGTTTGTGCGGAAAGCAAACCTGCGTTGTTTGCAGCAGAAGCAGCAGACTGCAAGGTCTATACATATGGATTTTCCGACGATTGCGACTTCATAGCAAAAGACATACAGTACAAGGAAAACGAAACTCGTTTCAAGGTGTATAACAATGACGGAATTCTTACTGACCTGGTATTGAAAGTACCTGGCAAACATAATGTTCTGAATGCTCTGGCAACCTGCGCAGTTTGCATAAACCTAGGCTGCGAAAAAGAAGCAGTAAAAGAAGGGCTTCTGAATTTCGTTTCACCCGACAGACGTTTTCAAAATCGCGGATTTATAAACGGTGCGCCAATTATTGACGACTACGCCCATCATCCTACTGAGATTAAGGCGACTCTTGATTCCGCAAAACAAATTACCAAAGGAAGAGTCCTTTGCGTATTCCAGCCCCATACATATTCCAGAGCAAAAGCTTTCGGGGACGACTTTGCAGAGGCTTTACTAGATGCAGATAACCTGGTTGTAACAGATATTTATGCTGCAAGGGAGAAAAACCCGGGAGACATAAACTCGCAAATGCTTGCAGAGAAATTTCTCTCAAAAGGTATTAATACAAAATACATCAGCGATTTTAAGGAAATAGCTGAGTATTTAAAGAAAGAAGTAAGAGAAAACGACACTATCCTGCTTCTAGGCGCTGGTAATGTGAATGATATAGTATCGTTTTTAAATGAATAAACACCTACTTGGTATGGCAGGGTATTTGTCCCTGCCATTAAATTTAGTAATTTTATAACTCAATGTAGAATTGGAGGGGTTGTTTCATGACACACAGTGTGGTTTGCTACAACGATAACGAGTATTCAGGTTGGCCGGCAAACGGAGGTATCTGGAGTTGGGGAAGCGAGATACTTGTTTCCTTCAATAGAGGAAGATTTCAAGAAAACAATCTATTTCATCGGGTTATAGAGTCAGATATGCAGTGCGTGTTTTCTCGCAGTGTAGATGGCGGACTGACATGGGCAGAAGTTGATTTTGACAACTCAATTTATGAAAAAGAATTAAAACAGGTGCCCGAAGAAGGTTTTGAGTTTGATGAAAACTTTGTAATGAGAGTAGGCCGACCAGCCATAACAATCAAGGGAGATGTGTACATAGTTTCATGCGACAAAGGCAAAACCTGGGATGGTCCTTTTGAATTTCCTTCGTTTGGCAGAGAAAACACCTCAAGAACCAGCTATCTGATAGAAAGAAACAAAAAGATGCGGGTCTTTATGTCACACAATGTATTGGAAAACCCAATAAACAAACCCTTTTACGACCGTGCTTTTGTTGCCATAACAGAAGATGGCTGTAAAAGCTGGAGTTTTGTAGGGGATATTACAGATGATGCGCCAAGATCGGTTATGCCAAGTGTGGTCCGTCTTGACGACAACACATTGGTCGCCGCACTAAGAAGAAGAATGAAAAGACCGCCCATGGATGATGTTTGGATTGAGGTTAAAAGATCGAACGACAATGGCAGGACATGGCACACTCCGGTTCGCGCAGCGGATACGTATAACATAAACAATGCAGCCAACACAAATGGCAATCCGCCTGCAATGTGCAAACTTTCGGACGGCACCCTGGTTCTTGCATACGGAAGGCGGGAGCCTGGTAACTCTTCTTTAAGAGTTTGCATATCAACAGACGGAGGTTTAACTTTTCACAGTGACAGGGCCATCAGGCAAGATGCCATAGACATGGATATGGGATATCCAAGAATTGTTGCAAGACCGGATGACAAATGTGTAGTGGTATATTACATAGCTACAAAAGAAAGACCCGTGCAACATATTGAGGCGACGATATTTGACCCTATGAGCTTAAACATATAATTGAAGCACCCGGTTAAAGACTTCAATCAGACCAATTATTTACCTAAAAGACAAAAAAAGAGGCAGGTAATAATACCTGCCGTAATTGCTATCTTTTTAGCTAATCTTACCCGCTTCAATTTTCTCTTTAGATGACATGGACATAATAAACATGTTGCATCCTTTTGCCACACAGTACTGAGGCTCGTCCGCAATTATCGCATCTATACCGGTACTCTTTCTGATTAACTCATCAAGACCTGCTATCATTGCGCCCCCTCCTGTAAGGATTATGCCTCTACTGTATATGTCAGCAGCAAGCTCAGGAGGTGTCTCTTCAAGCACTGCGTGAATTCCATCAAGAATTGGAATTACCGCCTCCATCAAAGGCTCAAGGATTTCTTCGGAAGTAATTATTCTTTCGTTTGGAAGACCTGTTATAAGGTCACTGCCTCTAATCTCCAAGGATTCATTGCGTATTCCATGGTAAACGCATCCTATCTCCACCTTTATTTGTTCTGCAGTCCTGTCACCTATAAGCAGATTGTGAGTTTTCTTCAAATAGTTCTTTATGGTTTCATCCAGGGCATCTCCAGCAACTTTTACACTTTTGTTTACTACAATGCCACCGTAAGAGATTACTGCAATATCCGTGGTTCCTCCCCCAACGTCTACAATCATGTTTCCTGTAGGCTTTGAAATATCTATTCCGGCACCTATTGCAGCAGCCAATGGCTCGCTAATAATAAAGGTTCTTGCAGCACCAGCATCTTGGGACGCCTTCTTGACCGCTCTCTTTTCAACGTCAGTAGTTTGACTTGGAACACATATAATCACATCGGGTTTAAGGATTTTCTTAAGCGGGTTTCTGAGAGCTTTTTTGTAGTAATATTTAAGCATGCGCATAGTGGTATAATAGCTGGATATAACACCATTTTGAATCGGCTTTACAGTCGAAATATCAAAAGGAGTTCTACCCATCAGGCTCCTTGCCTCTTCACCTATTGCCAGAATCTTGTTGCTTGCATCTTTAATTGCCACTATTGATGGTTCTTTAATAACTACGCCCTTGTTTTCGACACTTACAAGAATAGTAGCAGTACCCAGGTCAACAGCAATGTTTTGTCTAAAAAAACCCACTAAATTTCCCCCTGAAATTAATTTAAATAACCTTTGAAATCATAACATATAAAATTTAATTATTCAAGTACTAAAAAATAGAAAGCTTAAAAATAACAATACTTTATTATAACACTATCATGACCAAATACAACCGTACTTCCTGCTTCAACTACCACCTCAACATTTGCTTCAAGCCTCACTCCATTAAGAAAAGTGCCATTTCTTGACGACAGATCCTTCACATACAGAATATTGTCTTTAAAATAAAGAATTGCATGCTTTCTACTGACAAAGATGTTTGAAATAACAACATCCGCCCACTCTGCATCCCTTCCAATCTTTATTGTATCCCAGTCCACATAAATTATCTTTCCTTTTAAACCCCCCATGCCTCTTAAAACTTTTCTTCTTAACAACTTGAATTCAGGCTTGTTTTTCTTTTTTCCTGGAATCAATAGATAATCAACACATACTGTCAACAAAACAAATGCAATCCAAATGAAAACTCCGTTCTCTCTGAAAGGAACAAGGGATACGATAAAAATAAAGACAAGCAGCATTATGAATTGAAAGCATAAGAATGGTTTCCAGGTAGTAAAGAAGATTCCTTCGTTTTTCTCTTCAACATCAAGAACCGCCAATACCTCTTCAAATGGAAAAGGAGAAGTGCCTGATGCTTCCCATTCAATAATAATGCCTGTTGCTTCTTTCAATGCCACTGCCTCTTGTGAGTTTTCATCGCAAGCAACATGCAAGGAGGCAATCAGCAGCATGTTTGAAATGCTGTTTTGCTCCCTATCCAAATCAGCACCCGGTGCGTAAACAAATTCCGCAGTATCAAGGGTCTGACCAGTAAAAATACAAGAGTAGTCGAAAATAAAGTCATATCGGTTTAAATGCAGTCTGTCTGCGAGTTGAAGGATTTCATTGACGGACTTTATCAAACTCACAAGATCAGAAATTGTGCATTCGTTTTGAATAAGAAAATCCTTTACCGTCTGCCTCTTTCTTATGTAAAAGGAATAAGCCTTGGCTTCCTGGGTTATCTCGGATGGAATGTATACATTATCTGCCACATCAGCCACAACTGCATGCTTTTCCTTTATTTCAGACGGTGACACGGGTGTACTTACCGTAATTCTCACACCACCTCTGTCATGACTAATATTTATCTTCTTTCTTTCTTCATACAGAACTACACTTTCCATACTCACAGCCCTTCTATGGCCTTGTCGGCATTTTCACGAATTTTATCAAATATTCTTTCCGCAACTTCAATAATAAACTGTCTAAAAATAAGCGCAAGGGCAACAAGTACCGCAAGTATAATCAATATCTCGACAGTGCCCACACCTCTTTTGTCAAGAATCTTCCTGATGGCAAAGTATGCTTTCAGAAACATTGCAGAATCCCCCCTAAATCGAATATATTACTAAAAATGCAGGTGAAAGAAGCATAATTAGAATGCCAATAAAAACAATGGTAGTCGGTATCAACATCAGCGTGGTCGCCTCCTCTCCCAGTTTCCTGGCAACATTCTTTCTGTCATTTCTGTATATTGCAGCCTGCATTCGAATAATTTCAACCAGTTCTGCTTGCCCCTTTCTTGAATTCTGAACAATTAATGAAACAAAAGAGCTGACATGCGATGATTCAAGGCGTTTTGCCATGTCAGAAAACGCATCGCAAGGATCCTTTTCAGAACCTCTGCATTCATTTATCTCCTTCATTGTCCTGGATATCTCACCTTCCAGACTAAACTCATCGTCATTAACCATGGCCGCCTTCTCAATGGATGCCCAAAGGTTCTGGCCGCTGTCGAGAAGAATGGCCACCCTTTCAAGAAAATCCGGCATATTTAAACTGAAAGATCTTCTCAAATCCTTCATTTTGCTTTCAATAAGCGAGTTGGGCAAGAGTATGAAAGAGATGATTAAAACAAGAAACACAACTACGCTCAAAAAAAGAGATTTTCCATAAACATAAGTCAATGGAAAAAGTATAAAAGAAGCAACATAACCAACAACTGCTTTATTGACAGCCTTCCTGAACTCGTGGCTGCCTCTTTTTTTCCCATATAAACTTACATACTTTTCACAAACCCCTTCATAATACTTTTTTATACTCTCCACAACACCCATTACAATCATCCTCAGAACTTGATATCTGATATTCTCTCTCCTATATACCAAGACAAAATAATTAGAAATGCTACAAGAAACAAAATCCACCTTGCTCCTTCCGTGTATAAAGGTTCCACATATCCTGGCGCTATAGCCTTTACCATAAGTATTAAAACAAACGGCATGACCATCATTATCCTGTGATTGAATCGGGGAAGATTCAAAAGGCTCCTTATCTCATCTTCCGAGTCATACTTAACCCTTAATGCACTGGCTGAATTACGGACAAGTTGCACAAGATTGCCTCCAGCCTGCAGACTTTCATAAAGTGCGTTTGAAAAGTTTTGTATATCCCTGCTGCCGGTCCTCTTTGCAAAAGCCTCCACAGCTTCTTCAGGCGATATGTTAAGAGCAATGAGTCTTTGCATATTTGCGAACTCCTTTTGCACAAGCCTTAGGTTGCCGTCAACAGACAAATCGCCACTCGCAATTTCACTTATGCAGCTTGTAAAACTCAAGCCTGCGGAAAGAGAAGCAGACATAAGCTGCAACGCATCACAAAACTGTCTTTCCAATTCTTCAAGCCTTTTTCTCATAAAGTATTTTTTCAATCTTGCAAAAACAAAAGGAGAGGAAATAATGGAAAAGACAATGCCAATCTTTAAACTTTCAAACAAAACAAGGCCAAACATAACGGAAATGGCGGTCAACACAAACGCAAAAACACACCAGTCCTTAAAAGAAAATACGTACTTTTTGTAATCTACAAGCCTTGTCTTGTTCATTCAGTACCCTCCACCTTGTATCCTTTTACCTTCAGACCAGATACCTTTTTACCATCTCTGAACAATGTGTTTAAAACAACCTCTCCATCCTCGTAACCGCAAACTTCTGCAATTTCGGAAACTTTCCTCTCCATCAAATGATTTCTCTTTAGATGAACGATCAAATCAATACCTGATGCCATCTGCCTCTTTATTGCCTCGGAACTTACATTTCCCTCCCACAGGGCAAGGGTCTCTAGCCTGACAAGCAAATCCGAGGGCGAATTGGCATGTCCCGTGGACATGGAACCATCATGTCCTGAATTCAGTGCAACCAGCATATCAAGAGCACTTTCATCCCTTACCTCTCCAACAATAAGCCTGTCAGGACGCATCCTTAAACTCGCTTTAATTAGCTGCCTCATACTTATCCCTCCCTTGCCCTCACTGTTTTTATCTCTTGTCTCAAGTCTCACAATATTTTCATGCGCAAGCATAAGTTCCGCAGAATCCTCAATAGTAACAATCCTCTCATCCTTGTCTACATAAGTTGAAATCACATTCAAAAATGTTGTTTTCCCTGTTGATGTGCCTCCTGACACAAATATGTTCATGCGACTTCTTACCGCCTTTATCAA
The DNA here is from genome assembly GCA_012838385.1 of Clostridiaceae bacterium. Classification (GTDB taxonomy): domain Bacteria; phylum Bacillota; class Clostridia; order UBA1212; family DUPL01; genus DUPL01. The sequence goes on along the minus strand of DUPL01000044.1, from coordinate 13,752 downwards.
AAACTCAGCCTCTTCTAGAGTGATACTTCCGATATCAACAAGTTTTTCCATGGTAAAGGGCTTGTCTGAAAACTTTCTAATAGTAACGACAGGTCCGTTTATTGCCACCGGATGCAGAACCACATTAATCCTTGATCCATCTTCAAGTCTTGCGTCCACAATCGGATTGCTCTCGTTCACTGTCCTGTTTACTCTCGATACAATGTTTTGCACCAGATTAAACAGTTTATCTTTGGAATCAAATCTTTCCTTGACTGCCTCCATAACTCCATTTCTCTCAACAAATATGGCATCGGTGCCGTTTATCATGATTTCGTTAATCGTAACGTCTTCCAGAAGTGGTTGAAGGATTCCCAGCTTTCTCTTGCTGTTGAAGACCCTTAAAAGTATCTCCTCCCTCATTTCCAGAGACATGGGTATCCTTTTTGCCAGTTTTTCAACGCAACCGCCAATCAGCGCCTTCAATTCATAATCTGAATATTCCCTTGTCAAGTCCATCTTCGAGTTGACATATTGGTCAACTATATCGACTAGATATCTTATATCCAAAAAAAATGGCACCTCCTTATGCAAGGAGGTTACCATTTCAAACAACACATATCCATATTTTTTAATAATGTACCTATCGACGTTTTTCGACCCTTTTCGACACTACTTAAACTCAATATTGTGCACTAGATTTCTGCAGATAAACAGAACTATCATGGTTGTGCCAAAGTTGACAAGAGAAGCAATAAGAAAACCAATTGATACTGAGCTGAATAAAATGCCAAACAATACCCCAAAACCTGCGGCAGGACTCAAGAACAGCACTGCAAACAGAAAATATATAAACATTATGATCGACATGCTGCTGTGCTTGCCAAAAATATTGTGCATTACAATATTTGCTGAAATGTATATACAGTTTACCGAGGCGAAGCACAGAATCAGCACTATGCTTCTCACAATTGGAAATCCACTTATGAATACAGGCGGCAGGAATAAGAGTATGCCGCTTATAAACGGTCTGACAATGCTGGACAAGGATGCATACAGGAGCTTTTTGAAAGGGCTGTCAGGCACAAGATATATAAAATGCCTCGAAAGTTCCTGCGTCAGTTTTGTTACACCCACCAGAAAAAGCCCAACGTAGCACATTATCCCAAAACCTGCATATACAAAATCATAATCCGACTTTGCAACAAGTCCTATACCAACTCCCAGAGCAAGGAACAGTACAGAAGACGTGCCAAACAATACCGACCTCTCAGCCCGTTTTATCTCCACCATATGCCTGTAGAAGAAACTGGATGCCCCCCATCCACCACCAAACTTAATGGTTTTCACATTCTTGTATCTGATCTTCTTCTTTATGTTAGCCTGAGCCGACCTGTCGCCTTTCATTACCTGTCTTGCATGGTATGCGTTTTCTGAGTTTATCAGGCAGTCTTCGTAATAGTCGGGTTTGTACTTAATCATGACACCGATAACCGCAAGGACAAACGTAATAATCACCCCTGTGGATATGGCGAGCAAAACGAAATTTGAGCTCAAAACGCCGACAAGCATTCCCAAAAGCCATCCTGAGACTGGAACAGCAAAGATAAAAAATTCCTGTATTACCTCAGTTCCCCTGTTGATCATACCATACACAATGTATGCTATAACAATCAGAAGAAGAATCATCGCTGTGTATTTGACAGCACTTTTCCTCCTCTGATTCCCATTCGTAAAGGAATAGATAACAAGAGATACCATCTGGGATATAAATACAAGCATCATGTATATAATAATCACATAAACACTTTTAAATATGCTTAAGGTAAAATTCGCCCTTAAATTTGCAATCTGAAACAGCATGAACACGGACACAACAATAGACCTGCCCATTTGCTTTATAATCCCATAAAGCAGTATCTTGTTTGAAGATATGGGGGATGTGAACATAAGGTTTACATCGGACATCGTGAAGAAGGATGTGCCTGTGGAAAGCCCTGCTATTAATGAAGCACCTACAAAGAATAATGATAACCCGAAGAATATCAGGTACAATATGTTGAGGCCGCCGGCTCTGGTAGTATCAACACTATTTCCTTGAAACAAAAGAGGCATTATGAATATGAAAAAGAAGACCGCAATACCAACTATGACTGCAGGCTTTTCCTTCAGTTTCTTTAACCAGTTTATACAACTACGTTTTATAACATAAATGCATGGACCCATTTTACTTTTTCTCCGTTATATCAAAAAAGATTTTCTCGATATCAATGTTCATTTCTTCCGCTATCTCTCTTGTGGTATGATATGCAATCTTTCCATCCATCATAATATAGGTGCTGTCCCAGAACTCTTTCACGCTGTCAATCATATGCGTGCTTATTAAAATTGTACAGCCTTCGTCCCTCATCTGAACAACCAGATTCTTGAACTCCTTGATTGCGTGAGGATCAAGCCCCACCAAAGGCTCATCAAACAGACATACTTTCGGCTGAGGCAAAACTCCGCAGATTATGCTAAGTTTCTGCTGCATACCTTTGGACAAATCCGAACCCAGTTTATCCGCTTTGTCCGTCAGCTGAAAACCTTCAAGCAGTCTTTCCGCTCTATCCTCCCAATCCTTGAGCTTGTACGCTCTCGCTATAAACTCCAGGTGCTCCCTTACTGTAAGCAGCTCGTACATGGCTGGAAACTCGGCAACATAGCCAAGGTATCTTTTAGCTTCCACGGACTTGTTTTCATGTCCACTTATTTCTACCCTTCCAGAATATCTTAAGAGCCCGGCAATGCTCTTGATAACAGTGGATTTTCCAGCTCCATTAGGACCTAGCAGGATGCTAATGCACCCTGCAGGTACCTCAAGGCTGACATTGTTAACAGCACATGTTTGTCCATAGAATTTTGTCAGTTCATTTATTCTAAGCATGTTTTACTCCTCTATAAAACTCTTAATACCCGACAAATCCAGCTTGTCGTAATGCTCAAGATACTCAAGCAAACTCTTTGCTATAACCTTGACTCCGCCATCGGAATCCGACTCGATATTCAAAGGCAGTATCGGATCATGCAGTGATAGTCTGAGCAGGAACCATCCATCTCCATTGCCCTTGTGGCACTTGACCCTTATGCCTTCATGGTTTACAGGCTCAACAATCCAACCTTCCTGCTCTTTTGTATAGTCTGCAAGACCGTCTATAACCTTTTGACCGTACTCCTTGAAGTCATCAAGATTTATTTTCATCCTGAATTCCTTCTCTTCCTTGGGCTCTTCAAGGTTTTCTATTAACTGGTCAATCGTCCTGTTTTCCTTCTTGAGCTTTGCCATTTGAATCAATATCTTGGCAATCAGATATGCACCATCATCAAGGAAGTAGTTTTCCATAAGAGCACAGTGCCCCGATGTCTCAATAGCCACAGGCGTATATGTGCCTTCCTCATTGAGCCTTATGGCCTCATTGATAACATTCTTGTATCCTCTCTTGAAACGGTGGTGAACTCCTCCCAAATCCTCTTCTATAAACTTTTTTAGGCCTTCAGAGGTTATGGAGTCGGTAACAATGGTTGCACCTTTTCTTTCACCCAGCACAATCGCTGAAATCAGAGCAATGATTCTATTCCTGTTTATATCCCTTCCAAACCTGTCAACGACCGCTGCCCTGTCCACATCCGTATCAAAAATTATACCCAAATCCGCGTTTTTCTTTATAACGGCATCGCAAATGGATTCCATAGCTTCCTTGTCCTCGGGATTTGGAATATGGTTGGGAAATGTTCCGTCCGGATCAAGGAACTGGCTTCCATTGGTATCAGCACCCAAAACTTCAAGCACCTTGTCAGCAAAGAATCCGCCTGCTCCGTTACCTGCGTCCACAATAATCTTAAAACCTTCAAGGGGCTTTTCTTCTTCTGTAGCATCTCTAATCTTTGCAACCAGGCCCTCTGCGTAAACCGAAACGAAATCAATATCCTTTACACTTCCCTTCTTGTTGGCATCAGGTTTGATTTCACCATTATATATCTTCTCAGACAATTCAAGTATCTTTGATATGTCCTGCTTCTCTAGTCCGCCTTCCCTTGTAAAGAATTTCATACCATTTCTGTCAAAAGGAAGATGGCTTGCTGTAAGCATGACAGCACCGTCATATTCATGTCCTTCCGTTACAGTTGTCATGAACATGGCAGGTGTTGAACAAAGGTTGCAGTTAACCACATCAGCGCCAAAGTCTGTGATTCCATCAATTGCAGCTGCACTAAGGCTTTTTGCTGTAAGCCTGGAATCATGTCCGATGGAAATCGAAAGTTCCTTTACCTCCTTTGACTTCTTATCCGCCAGCCAAAGAGCAAAAGCACTGCCAATCGTCTTTACAACATCGGTGGTAAGATTAACGGGATTGCCGCCGTCAGCCAGCGCAACTCCTCTTATGTCGCTTCCGTTTTGTAACTTCTTCCATTCAACTTTTTGCATTACAATTCCTCCATATATTTTTGTTATTTATATTTTTTATTGTGTTTTTCTTCACTGAATGCCAGAATAAGTGCCAGAAGGCCACACAAATGAAATACAAAATCGACAAAGGCATAACTGTCATCAAACTTGAAAATGACATAGAAAATAAAAGCCGTGTCCAAAAGGTACAGTATAAAGGCATAAAGGAAAGCCTCAGCATTTTTAAATGACCAGAAATAAAGCAGGATAAAAATCCCCACCAGCAGCATGGATGCGGCAACGCCTCCCATGAACTTCATGTATGCACCGGTTTTCTCGCTTAAAGAATATCCTATTTGAAGAAAATAATGGGTGGCATGAATACTGTAGGGTATATATATCTTAAAATTAATCCCCATTACCTGTAGTATGAATACAAAAATATTAATAACCGTGCAAGCGATAATTCCAATAAGTGATAAACCGTGTACCTTTTTAGACTTGTCCTTTACTTCTGCGTTTTTCTTCATAACCTGCCCTTTCTTTTACAATGAACATGGACCTATTGTTCAGGTTTCTATTTCAAACCCAACCGGTGGTCCATACTTTAGTATCTCTTTAATTTTATCAGGTATTTCATGTTTTAACAATTCCAAAGTTGCTTTTGACACCCTAACAGCCAAAGCATATTCTTCTTTGTTAATCAGTCCTTGTTTTAAAGCCATCTCCAGTTCATGCAGGTCAAGGATTTCAGGCGGCTGTCCTGGTACGAGCTTAACATCCACAAGCAAATCCTTAATTATATACAAATCGGAATACTCTAAATATGTAACATCTACTATATCGCAATACCAGTACATTAACTTTCCATTCTTCCCGTAAAAAGCACTTATTTTACGGTTTCCGTTAAGGTCAAGATAGGATATCCCCCAACCTATATCTCCCCTTGGCTTTATTGGCAGCCATCTGGTGATTATATGGTCGCTATTCCTGATAAGAACCTCATCTTGTGATATGTCCACTTCCTCGTTAGGTATTAGCCGCTTTCGAATTATCCGCACAGTTTTCACTCCATTGCTTTTTGCTATTATACTATGCAGGTAACCGTGATGCAAACCTCACAAATCATATTTTAATAAAAAAATCAAGTATTCTATAAAATTAATTTTTGATACCATTTTTCACACAAATTTTAGGAGATGCATGTGCATAATTTTTTTCAACAAAATGTGGATAACTTTTCAGAAAGCTTGTATTTCTATATAATTTTAAACAATCAACCTGTGGATAACTCTGTGGATAATGTGTATAACTACTAACAATTCACTATATAGCCAGTACATATTTTGCTTTTTCTGCCAGTTATGTAATATATTTCTGTGCTTTTTCGATAAATTGGGAACAGGTTTGTCTACTATTGCCATCAAATTCTCTAAGCAAATATTTAAGGCATGTGCCCCACCATACATTATTAGCTCCATTATTATCCGTATCATCAACGCTTTCTATTCGTTTGAAGAAAACACAATCCTTACATTTTATTCCTTTAATTTTTGTCTCATCCCTCACAAATTCCTTGCATAAGCATGCCCAGGACACAGGACCATGTATCCTACATAAAAATCCGCCACCTATTGTATTCACACTTTTATGCTTGCAGAAGTTGCAGTTATACATAGCCTCCTCCAAATATCATGCATGCTTTGCTATTTCCTCCAAAGACACATTTGCCATTGCATTCAAATTAAGTTTTGACTTCCTTCCCTTAATGTATGCAAAGTATGCAGCAGACGCCACCATGGCACCATTATCCGTACACAGTATGGGAGACGGAATATATACTTCCATACCCTCTTTTGAAGCTTCCTCATTCATCCTAGCCCTAAGGCATGAATTTGATGCTACACCACCTGCCAGAACAATTTTACCAAGGCCTGTCAGCTTTGCCGCTTTAATGGTATTCTCAACAAGAATGTCTACCGCTGCGCTTTGGAAGGATGCGCAAACGTCAGTGATGTTAAGCTCGTTTCCCCTCATTTTCTCATTATGCACATAGTTGATAACTGCGGTCTTTAGCCCGCTGAAGGAAAAATCAAGGTTTTCAAAATGTACTCTGGGAAACTGTATGACAGCACTTCCTTCTTTGGCTATCTTGTCAATTACAGGCCCTCCCGGATATCCTAGCCCCAATGTTCTGGCGATCTTGTCATAGGCCTCACCAACAGCATCGTCCCTGGTTCTTCCATGAATTTTAAATTCTCCATAGTCGGTACATTCGATTATATGGCTGTGACCTCCAGATACTACAAGACTTATAAACGGAGGTTCCAAACTTTTATGCTCTATGAAATTTGCAGCAATATGTCCCTCAATATGGTGGACGCCAACCAGTGGCACATTCAATGCATATGACATAGCCTTTGCAGCAGAAAGCCCTACCAAAAGAGCGCCAATCAGCCCAGGCCCGAAAGTAACTCCCACTGCGCTTATCATTTCCTTTTTAATACCTGAACTCTTTATTGCCTCATTTATGACAGGTATGATAAGCTCCACATGTTTTCGCGAGGCGATTTCAGGGACCACACCACCGTATTCCTTGTGCAAATCAATCTGCGACGAGATGATATTCGACAATACCTCCCGTCCGTTTTTGACGATTGACGCACTTGTTTCATCACAGCTTGTCTCTATTCCAAGAATATATATGTCTTTCAATTTGCTTGCTCCTCAAGATAAAATGTAAAAAGATATCGAAACAGGGTCAATAGAATTGACCCCGTTACTACTTCAATATTTATGTTATCACTGTAAAAATAATGTGTCAACTTTTGGGAAATATTTCCCGGGTTAAATTTATGATACAGTCTCCATCCTCTGACCCTTGGACCCCGGGCCCTTTCCCGGAGGAAGCGCCTTTTTGTCCTTACCATGGACCAGGATGGGTTTCTCCTTCTTCTCAATAGCATCCTTGGTTATAATGCACTTCTCCACATTCTCCTCCGATGGAATCTCGTACATTACATCCATAAGAGCCTTTTCAACAATTGCCCTCAATCCTCTTGCTCCGGTCTTTCTCTGAATTGCAATTTCAGTAATCGCATCCAAAGCCTCATCATTGAATTCAAGCTCTACCTTGTCATACTCAAACAGCTTCTTGTACTGCTTGATAATCGCATTCTTTGGTTCTGTGAGGATCCTCTTAAGAGTTTCCTTGTCCAGTGACTGTAGTGTTACTATAACAGGCACACGGCCAATAAACTCGGGAATCAGACCGAATTTTAACAGGTCCTGAGGCTGTACTTTTGATAATAGTTCGTCGGTATCCAAAGAATCGCTGGAACGAACAACACCTGAAAAACCTATGGTATTCTTTCCTATGCGGTTTTCAATGATCTTTGGAAGACCATCAAAAGCACCAGAACATATAAATAATATGTTTGTTGTATCTATCTGGATAAACTCCTGATGCGGATGCTTCCTTCCACCCTGGGGAGGTACATTGGCAACCGTACCTTCAAGTATCTTCAAAAGTGCTTGTTGTACACCTTCACCGCTTACATCCCTTGTAATGGATGGATTGTCTCCGCGTCTGGCTATCTTGTCAATTTCATCAATGAATATGATTCCTCTTTGAGCAAGCTCTATGTTAAAATCGGCAGCCTGCAATAGTCTCAGCAGAATATTCTCAACGTCCTCACCCACATAGCCTGCTTCTGTAAGACTTGTCGCATCCGCTATGGCAAAAGGCACATTTAACAACTTTGCCATGGTCTGGGCCAGATAAGTCTTTCCAACACCAGTGGGGCCTATCAACAGAACATTGCTTTTTGAAATCTCAACATCTTCCTTTTTGTTCTTGTCTCTTAATTCATTTATACGCTTGTAGTGGTTATATACTGCCACACAAAGAGCTTTCTTGGCTTCTTCCTGGCCGATCACGTACTCGTCCAGTGCAGCCTTCATTTCCGCCGGTTTCAGCAGTTCAAAAGGCTGTTCTTCCAAATCGTCATATTCATCTCCGAATTCCTCTTCAATTATGTCAACCGCAAGGTCAACGCATTCGTCACAAATATACACACCAGGACCTGCAATCAACCTGCGTACTTGCTGTTCTCTTTTTCCACAAAAAGAACATCTTACCTGACGATCATCGTACTTTGCCATTTTTCACCTTTACCTCTCTGGGTCATGCCCTTTTTGTCATAACCTTGTCGATAAGACCGTATTCCAAAGCTTCCTGAGCCGTCATAAAGTTGTCTCTGTCCGTATCCTTCTCAATCTTGCTTAAAGGCTGACCCGTTTTTTCGCTAAGTATTCTGTTCAACTTTTCTCTTGTTTTAATAATATGATCAGCATGGATCTTGATGTCAGTAGCCTGACCTCTTGCGCCTCCCAATGGCTGGTGAATCATTATCTCACTGTTGGGCAAAGCATACCTCTTGCCCTTTGTACCTGCTGCAAGCAGCAACGCACCCATGCTGGCCGCCATACCGACACAAATTGTGGAAACATCACACTTGATAAACTCCATTGTGTCGAAAATCGCCATTCCTGCAGTTACACTTCCTCCAGGACTGTTGATGTATAACTGTATATCCTTGTCGGGATTCTCCGATTCAAGATATAAAAGCTGTGCTACCACCAGACTGGCGGTAACGTCATTTACTTCATCACTTAGTACTATTATTCTATCATTCAGGAGGCGTGAATATATATCATAATGACGCTCTCCTCTGCTCGTCTGTTCTACAACAAATGGAATGCTTGGCATAATATCACTCCTTTTTTATATATTTTAATTAAATTTATTCCTCTTTCTCCTCTTTATTCTCTTCCTCTACCTCTTCTTCGACCTGAAACTTGTCAGGATCAACGTAAACAACATTGTCCATAATCAGCTTGATTGCAGAATCTCTCATACCTTCTTCAACCAAATAGTCTAAAATTCCAGGATTCTTTTGAATTTCCTTCCTGAAATTCTCCTCTGTCATTCTAAACTCCATTGCATTAAGCTTGATAAGCTCATCCAGCTGTTCCGGACTTGGCATCAATTCTTCCTTCTCGGCAAGCTTAACCAATGCATAGTTTTCAAAAAGTCTCCTGCGGGACTCCTCTGCCATTTCTTCCTTCATCTCATTAACTGTTTTGCCAATCATTCTGGCATAGTCATCAATTTGCATGCCGTACATCTGTATATTTTCAGCAAATCTGTTAAAATCTCTCTCTATGTTGTTTTCTATCATTTCCTCAGGCAGGTTAATTGTGGAAGTCTCAACCAATGTCCTTACGGCATGATCTTCCTGAATCTTGCGATTTTCAAGACGCTTTGCTTCCATAAGCTTTTCCCTGATACTTTGTTTGTACTCGTCAACTGTCTCAAACTCACTGATATCAGATACAAAATCGTCATTGAACTCAGGCTCTTCCCAAGCCTTAACATCATGTACCTTAACATTAAACACCGCATCCTTGCCTGCCAGATCTTCGCCGAAGTAGTCTTCAGGGAATGTGACATTAACGGTTACTTCGCTTCCGGCAGTAGCTCCAACGAGCTGCTCTTCAAACCCGGGAATGAATCTGCCCTCTCCCAATGTAACGGAAGCTCCTTCGGCTTTTCCGCCTTCAAACTCAACACCATCAACCGTACCAACAAAATCAACGGTCAAAACGTCGTCATTTTGTGCAGGCCTGTCTGTAACCTCAACAAGCCTTGAATTTCTTTTGATTTCCTGCTTGATTTCAGCCTCCAGCTCCTCGTCTGTAACCTCGTCACTCAACTCGGGAACCTCAATACCCTTGAACTCTCCAAACTCAGGCATTGGCATAATTGAAACTTCTGCGCTGAAAGCCATTTTATCCTCTTCTATTACTACATCGGCAATCTTTGGATCGCCATAGGGAACAAGTTTCTTCTCATCAATAGCCTTGAAATATTCCTCATTGACAAACAGATCAAAGGCATCGCTAAAAAATACTTCCTTGCCATAGTACTGCTCAATAATCTTCTGAGGAGCCTTGCCAGGTCTGAACCCTTTTACATTGTATTTTTTTCTGTTGCGTCTATATGCTTCTGCAATTTTCTCCTTAACCTGCTCAGGTGTTGATTCTATATATAATTTCACCTTGTTTGCACTAATCTCTTCAAATTTTACAACCATAAAAATTATTCCTCCTACTCTAATTCATGCCCAAAACCCTTGTTCCAGGTGCATTTTCAAAGTATACCATAAATAAATATTACCGGCAACTAAAACTACGAAATTTTGCTTCCTGCAGGCAAATCACCGTCTATGGTAACCAAGGTGAGTTTCTTGCCCTTGGTGGCAGCAAGAATCATGCCTTCTGACACAACTCCCCTAAGAACAGCAGGCTTCAGGTTCGTCACACAGACAACCTTCTTCCCAACCATTTCTTCCGGTGTATAGTATTTTGCTATACCTGATACAACTTGACGCTTTTCGTTACCCAGATCAAGTTTCAGCAAAAGCAGTTTGTCGGATCCTTCAACGACACTTGCCTCCTCGACCAGAGCAACTTTCATCTCCACCTTGGCAAACTCGTCTATGGTAATCAAGTTGTCAGGTTCCTCTTCCTTCTTTTCTTCCTTCTTCTCATTCTTCTTCTCATTCATTGCTTCCAGAGCGGCAAGTTCCTTCGCTACATCAATCCTTGGGAACAAAATCTCTCCTCTTAAGACCTTTGCACCTGTTGGATAGAGTCCCCACTCTTTTGCACTATCCCAGGAATTGTTGCTTCCTATGCCAATCTGCTTCCAAATCTTTAGTGGTGTTGCGGGCATGAAGGGCTGTAGGAGTATCGATACAATCCTTATGGATTCCAGCAAAGTAAACATGACTCCAGCAAGCCTGTCCTTTTTGGTTTCATCCTTTGCCAAAAGCCAGGGAGTTGTCTCATCAATATATTTGTTAAGTCTCGAAACTCTCTTCCATATCTCTGCAAGAGCATTGGAAAACTGCAGCTTGTCCATATATCCCTCAACTACCGGGACAAGGGACAGCATGTATTCCCTAATCTCCTCATCTATGGCATTCTTTTCATGTTTCTCGGGCATTACGCCCCCAAAGAATCTCTCCTGCATTGTCACTGTTCTTGAAACCAGGTTTCCAAGGTCGTTTGCAAGGTCGGAGTTTATTCGGTTTATGAGGGCTTCGTTGCTGAACAGCCCGTCTGATCCAAAGGGAACTTCCCTCAAAAGGAAATACCTAATGGCATCGGAACCGTATTTGTCGACCAAAACCACCGGATCTATCACGTTGCCTTTGGATTTTGACATTTTACCTCCGTCCAGAAGCAGCCAGCCATGCCCGAATACCTGCTTTGGAAGAGGCAGGTCAAGGGCCATCAGTATAGCAGGCCAGATTATAGTATGGAACCTAACAATTTCCTTTCCTACAAGATGCACCTGCGCAGGCCAGTACTTCCTGAAATCAGAATCGTCTTCCTGGTTGTATCCAAGGGCGGTAATGTAGTTTGAAAGGGCATCCACCCACACGTAAATGACGTGCTTGTCGTCAAAGGTAACGGGTATACCCCAGTTGAAAGTGGTTCTTGACACGCACAAATCTTCAAGACCAGGACGCAGGAAGTTGTTTATCATTTCATTCTTCCTGGATTCCGGCTGTATGAAATCAGGATTGTTCTCTATATGCTCAATCAGTCTGTCCTGATACTTTGACAGTCTGAAGAAGTAGCTTTCTTCCTTGGTAAGCTCCACTTTCCTTCCGCAGTCAGGACAGTTTCCATCTTGCAACTGGGATTCTGTCCAGAAGGATTCACAAGGGGTGCAGTACCATCCCTCATACTCGCTTTTGTATATGTCACCCTTTTTGTACAGTTCCTCAAAAATTTTCTGTACTGCCTTGACGTGAAAATCATCGGTGGTTCTAATGAATTTATCGTTTGATACATCAAGTATCTTCCACAGCTTCTTTATGTTCGCAACAATTCTGTCCACATACTCCTGAGCACTGATGCCTGCTTCCTCGGCTTTTCTCTGTATTTTAAGACCGTGCTCGTCAGTTCCGGTCAGAAACATTACGTCATAGCCTCTCAGTCTTCTATATCTTGCCTCTGCATCCGCAGCGACCGTAGTATATGAATGCCCAATGTGGAGATTGTCACTTGGGTAGTAAATTGGTGTTGTTATATAATAAGTCTTTCTATTATCCATATATATCCTGCCTTTCCACCTCGAATTAATAAATAGCTCACTAAATCATACACCTTATGCACTCGTTTTGTCAATTATATGTACAATAACATGTATAATTCTTCCTATTTATTATGCCCTATAAGATTCAGTGACAATCAACTGTTGGTAATGTTTTCTTTAATTTTAAACTCTTGTGGCAGAGTACAACCGCAAGCATACAAAGCAGCAATTTCCGTTCTCTCGGTTGGAACAAACTCAACTATTGCCCATTTGCTGTCTCCTGATTCAACAAGCTCACAACCAACATCTTTTCCATTTATTTGCACGCTGCATGACGTTGTATTCATTGGGAAAGGACCAAAACGGATCTTTGCCCTGCCAACAGCACATTCTTTGGATAGCTGAAGAACAGCCAATTGAACTCCATCCTTTGGGTATGTTACATTTAATGCCAGATGAGCATCTGTACCTTCAATTGGCATATTTGCAATTTCCACACCCCACTCGTATGGCAGTCTGGGGATTATTTTCAATACTCCATCATTGCTGAAACATATGCCCAGTACTGTACGATAGCATCTCAACACCTCCACCAATTGATAAAGGTTGCCCAAATCTCCCTGCTTCATATACAGACCATTAACCGAATCATATGAAAACTTCTCAGGTGCGATATATGGGTTGTCCCTTCTTGGGGCATAGCATATTTTAGTAAGGTTTTCCACAAACTTTGTGGCATCATTCATATGGTCTGTAAGCAGAACATTTTGAGTCATAATGCAGTGATTGTAACCAAGACCACCCCTTCCTCCATGATGGTCGCTAATGGTCACAGACCTTACATCATCGGGGTAGGTGTTATTTGAATATTCAAGCCAATCCTTTTGCGGGACGTCATCCTTGTCAAAACCGTACACATCTGCAAGCATTGAAAGGACAGGGTCATGCAGGAATCCAAACCTATGCCACTTGTTGGTTTCGGGTCTTAGCATGTATGACTCTATTCCCTTTTTCATGTACTCTGCCGTCTCTCTCCAAACTTTAGCCACATCATCTTTCTGTTGGCATACCCCACAGCCCTATCCGCCAGCTCCTTGTACCCAAAGGCAGCAAGCACAGAGAAGCTTCTGTTTCGTGTGTAGAATCTTCCATAAAATGTACCAGCGTCATGTTT
>DUPL01000043.1 GCA_012838385.1 Clostridiaceae bacterium | reverse complement strand
TTAACGCAATAGACCTGGAAGTTCCGGGAATATACTACTGTCTTGCCAATATCAAACTGTTTGTTGATGGCGCATATGTGCAGACTCCTGTTGCGGTACCTGTGCATGTGATGAACGATGATGTTTTAATGTCAGGCAAGAGCTCAAACCAGAGTTATAACAATATTGTTGATATATCTTATTCAAAATTAAACAGAAATGCCCTAATACAGGAAGGTTCCCATATTGTGCTTGAAGCAAATGCGGATCATGAGGGAGATATATTATATTCCTTCAGGTTTAACCGGTATGGAGAGACGAATTACACAATAACAAGAAAAGACAAATTCCTTGTTTGGTATCCTGAGAAGACGGGATTGTATGAAATAAGTGTTGTGGCGCACGATGCTGAAATGGACGTTGTGATTGGGGCTACAACCATGAATTTGTATGTTTCTGAAATGACTTTGGAAAACATTCAGAATCCATATCTGGATTTGAAACCTTCATCGGATTACGCTGTTGATAGCGTATCCAAGACTATATGCAATCTTGTTCCTAGAACCACCGTCGACGCATTCATTGACAACTTTGTTATAGAGGATGAAGGTGTTTTAGGACTTGAAATCAGGGTAGCTGATATTAACAACAATATCATAACAGGTGACAGCTATGTAGGTACTGGAGCAGTTATTGAGCTTTACAAGGAAGACGTGGTGTATGAAAGGTATACCGTCATTCTATATGGAGATGTTGACGGAGATGGATTGATAAGAACAAGTGATTTACTTGATGTGCGCTATTATATGCTTCGAAGGATTGAACTTGAAGGAGTCAGGTTTATTGCAGCAAATGCTGATAATAGCGATGATAGAAATGTCGTCAATTCTTTGGACTTGCTAAGAATAAGGTACTATTTGCTTGGAAGAGTTGACATAGAACAGAACAGAAAATAATGGTCTTTGGAGTAGGAGATAATTAGTATGAAACAGAACAAGGGTATAAGTAATACATTTGTTGCAGTAGTCGTAGTATTGGTGTTTGTAATATCTATGACAAATATAAGACAGTTTGCAACCCAGGATGACAAGCCATTGCTCTACATGGAACTGGTAGAAGGTCAACCCATATCTGGGGAGAATATAAAAATTGCATTAAAGATTGACTCTATCCATCCTTTTGAAGCTCTAAGCTTCACCATATATGCCGAGAATGCAGAATTCATATCAGCCAATGCAAACGGTTTGCAGGGAATAAGACTATTTGATTATGAGAGGTATGGCAATAGTGTAATATTTGTTATTGAAATATATTCTGGCGAAATAAAGCCCGACAAACCATTTACATTGGGATATGTTGACATAAAGATAAAGGAAAATGCGAAGCTGGCCGATGATGTGGATGTGCTATATATACAAGATGACAGGGGGCCGGATGGAAGCTATTACGAATCAGGCGTTTCGAAAAATCTGTTTGGGTTTGATTTTAGGGTTACAGGCTTGCACATGACGGTGATTGATCCAACGCCCACACCATCTCCAACACCGAGTCCTACGCCCACTCCCACACCTACACCTACACCTACAAAGGAGCCAACGGCCAAGCCTACAGATACGCCAAAACCGACAACAGCAAAACCGACGGATACGCCAAAACCTAGTACTCCAGCTCCTACTGAAACGCCAACACCGGTGAATGAAACAGAAACACCACCACTTGAAACAGGAGATTTGACACCGGAACCGACGAACTTGGAAACGAAGACGCCTGCAATTAGCGATAAAACTCCGGCAATAACCAAGAGTCCGGAACCTTCTGTTCCTATCGGCAATGGAGGAGATGACAATATTGACGTATGGGCGTATGTATTTTGGGGGTTTGTGTCAATAATAATTGGCATGTGGGCAGGAATAGGCATTGGATACATGATATGGGGAAAACGTAGTAAAAAGAGTATGTTTAGTTATAGGGGTAGGTATTAAGTGAAGAAAGCGAAAATATTTTTCTGTCTAATATTAATACTGGTGTTTGTGTTCTCTTTTATGGCATACGGCACTGAAGAGGATAATACTCCTGTGCCTCCGGAAGAGACACCTTTGGTTACCGAGGAAGTGGAAGAGACTCCGGACGTTACGGAAACACCTGATCCTACAACTGAGCCCACTGAAATACCTGAAACACCGGAACCTACAACTGAACCGGTTAAAACACCGGAACCTACTAAGACGCCAACACCCAAACCTACAGATACGCCCACACCAACTCCGTCTGCAACACCTACCATAGGCAAGCTGACACCGGGAGTTGCAACTCCCGAAAAGACGGAAGAATTGGAACCCTCACCAACTCCTGAAGAGACGGATGAGGCTACGAATACACCGACGGTAGACATTGAGGATGACGAGTTTACTTTCTCCGATGTACTTAAAATACTTTCGTATCTTTTGTACGCAGCGTCGGCAATTATCCTTGTATACGGTGTCGCATATTACATTGTTTCAATGACCAAACACCAGGTAAACAAGAAAAAGAAGGGTAAAAAGAAAAAGGCAAAGAAGAAATAACTTTTAACGTATCCCTCTGTTTTAAATGGAGGGATATTTAAATAGGGGGAAAGATTTCAAATATGGAAAATACGCTTAGGGTTTTTCTTGAGAACATTGCGATTTTGCTTTTCTGTCTTGTAATGGTGGCACTCATGGTGATTATCATTATGAAGAAGCAGGCGTCGAATGTGAAGATCACAAGGACGAGGTTTGGAGAAGGAGACAACCTTGTCAACTTCATACACATATCCGACCTTCATATCCCGATGCATCAGGTAAGTTTCAAGAAAATTTGCGGAATAATACATGATGAAAGACCGCACTTTGTGGTAATAACGGGGGATTTATGTTTAAAAGGACATCTGGGAAAACTGGAAACATTTTTGTACATGCTGTCAAATAGCGCAAGATGCCCCATATACATAACCCTGGGGAATCACGACAATATATTGTTCAACGATGAACCCTTGGCCAAGAGTGCGTATATAAATGCCTTGGAAAATATATCGCCATACATTAGAGTATTGGAGAATGATTATTGCATATACGAAACTTATGAAAGAAAGTTTGTTATCGCAGGGTTATGCGATCATCGGGACGACAAAAGCTATGAAGTTCCGGGAGAAGGAAAGGACAAGGAAGAGTACATTGGTGAATTTTTGGACTTGTGGAACAAGAAGGCAAAAAAAGAGAATGCAACTTTAATAGTTGCATCCCACAATCCGGATGTAATGATATATATAAATGAGAGAAAAGCGGATTTGTTCTTATTCGGCCATACCCACGGCGGGCAGATCTGGCTTCCTTTCAGATTGGAATTCAAACTGCTAAGAGGAGACAAACTGCCGCATCAGGGATATGTTTACGGTAGGTATGAATACAATGGTAATAACATGTATATCACAAGTGGAGTAGGGTGCACATTATTGCCACTCCGCTTTAGGTCGAGACCAG
The DNA here is from genome assembly GCA_012838385.1 of Clostridiaceae bacterium. Classification (GTDB taxonomy): domain Bacteria; phylum Bacillota; class Clostridia; order UBA1212; family DUPL01; genus DUPL01. The sequence continues at coordinate 13,911 of DUPL01000043.1, read as the reverse complement.
AAATCTGCGTGCATTCAATTTAATTCCGCAGGTTTTTCTGGCATGATTATTGCAGCAACAATATATGCAAGGAGACCTGTGCAGCCTGCAAAAAACAAAAGCACCCATGCAAGCCTTACCAATGTGGGGTCTATGTTAATGTATTCTGCAATACCCCCACACACTCCTGCAATCATTTTTTCTCTGCTTTTGTAAAGTTTCTTTGTTTCCATTTAAATACATTCCTCCTTAGTCAAATTTAATATCCACAGAACCAACACTGCAGTCAATCGTCATAGTGTAATCCGCATCGTTGAAAATATTCTGGGATGAAGATTTGGATAGACTTACACCTTCAATATCAACCGTTCCAATTGATACATTTATCTTGTAGTTGAAATCTTTGGGATGGTTGTCGAGTTCAAGTTCCACATTTCCAACGCTGCAGGAAATTTCCACATCGCCGTCAATTCTGCCTTCGATTATTGTATCGCCAACACCGGTTGCAGACTTTAGCTCTTTTGCATACAGTTTGTCAACATGTATGGTACCAGCGCCTATGTCAAGTTCCACTTCTTTGGCATTCAGGTTCTCAATTTCTATAGCCGCTGCACCTCCGCTTATGGTTGCCTCATCAAAGGAATGGTGTTTCGGAAGAGTAATTTCAATACTCATGTTATTATATATGCTTATTCCTAAAAATCTTCTCCAGCTTCTTCTGGTCTCTTTGAACTCTATTGACCAAGTACCATTTTCAACCTTGGAGTGCAACAAGTCAAGCGGAATATTTTTCCCCTTGATTTTAAAAGTATCACCACTGCCTGTCTTTATCTTCACATCGCAGGCAGCAAAGTCAAAGTCTATTGAGGATACATCGGTATACTCTTTTTCAAAAGAACCGGTTTTGTAGTATCCCAGGTTGCCAATCAAACGACCTCCGTGTACAAATGCAACAATAGAAAGTGCAATGCCGAAGATAATAAAAACGCATGCGGCAATAATAGTGACTTTAAACAACGTTTTCATGTATATTCACCTTCCTTCTAAAGGGTAATTTGACAATATCTATAACGAATCTGATAACTGCGGGAATGACTGTAACGCATAACTTTACCAGTAGTGGTATTAATAAAAGCCCTATGCCGAACATTACAAGTCCTATTCCAAGCGCTAAAAGACCGTCAAATACTGAACTTGCAATAGCCACCGCACCTACAATTGATGTTACAATACCACCAATAAGAAGACCCAGGGCGGCTCCAAATATGCCAAACAAAATTCCTATTAAAGCACCAATCAACCCGATTATTACTCCAATAACGGATATCCATATGGGGAATGTAAGTATTGCTGCAATTACAATAAGTATGAGTAATGCAGGGTTTTTTGTGATGGAGGATTTTGTATTTGAAATGGGGGTGTTTGATTTTATGGTTTCTTCCTTTTTATCATTTTCACCCTCATTCTTTTCCTCATCCACCTCCGTGACATATCCGCTTTCTGAAAGGATTTTGTCTGCAACAGACTTTGGAGAGCCCAGCTGATTGAGAACGCTCATTTCATTCTCGGAACCTGCTTCATCGAAGTATTCCAGGTAAAATGACAAGGCATCCTTTCTCTCGGTTTCAGAAAGGGGAGCAAGCAGCATCTCCAAGCTTTGCAGGAATTCATCCTTGCTGTTTGGTATTTCATCAAACCTGTTCATCATCATCGTCTCCTTTTAGCACATAGTCGATTTTCTTTTTGAAGATTTCCCATTCCTCCCTGTATAAGGCGAGCTGGAGTTTTCCCTTGTTGGTGATTTTGTAATATCTGCGGTTTCTGCCTGAATGCTCCACATCGTAGATGTTAAGACAGTCGTCTTTTTGCAGCCTCCTCAGTACAGGATACAACGTGGAATCGGAAATGTCGATAGCTTCCTTTACTTCCTGTGTTATTTTATATCCATAGGTATCCTCTTTGGAAACCACGGATAGAACAAGCGCATCCAACAGAGTTGTGGTTACATTAAATGCCATGTCGTCACCTCATGTGTTAATGATAAAATTCAATAATATTATACGCCGTATAATATTATTCTGTCAATATATTATATTACCTATAATATTATGTCAATACTATTTGCATATTAAAAAGTTGATATTACCAATTATTAAACAGTTATATTAGTTTACATACTCGCAACAATGTTATATAATTTAGTTGAATAATAAGTGAAGGGAGTATTAAGATGGCTCGCAAAAGGTTGATAATGTATTTAATTGTGATTACAATGTTGGTCACTTTTGTTGGCTGTGTAGGAGGACAAAAGGGTCCGGTAAAATATGAAGGACCATTTGCAGAAGAAAACGGTACCTTGGCAGGCGTGGATTCCTTAGGAAGAGTGCTGCCTGAGTACGGAGAGGCTCCTGCGCCAAGAGAAGACAGGTATGTAGGCGTATTTTACTTCCTGTGGCAAGGCCAGCATGGATTGTCAGGTCCGCATGACAACTGGAAGATAGTAACGAATAATCCTGATGCCATACTTTCTGAAAAGAACTGGATAGCAGCAGGCGGCGGTCCTGTAGGAGCACATCATTTCTGGGCTGAACCACTGTTTGGCTACTACACATCGGATGACGTTTGGGTAATGCATAAGCATGTGCAGATGCTGACTGATGCTGGAGTTGATTTCCTAACCTTTGACACAACTAACGGTTATACATATTCCGCACAAGCTTTAAAGCTGCTCAAGGTTCTCGACCACTACTATCAGCAAGGATGGAATGTTCCCAAAATATCATTTTATACCAACTCCGCATCCGGGCAAACATTAAATACAATTTACAAGGATATTTACGAAAAGTATCCTGAATATGAACATTTGTGGTTCTTCTGGGAAGGAAAACCTCTTGCTATTGGACATCCTGATGATGCTACACTGAAACCGGAGGTAAAGGAATTCTTCAGAATAAAGAAATCCCAATGGCCAAATGAAGTTAAAGACGGAGAGTTTGTGCACCATGAAGACGGATTCCCATGGATGAACTTCGAGGAAAAACAATGGGTATTCAGAAACAGCAAGGGAGAAGCCGAGGTAATGAGCGTGTCTCTTGCACAGCACAATAAGTCGGTTAGATTCAGTCGTTCTGCATGGTATGATCCAACCGACAACAGAACCAGAAGCTGGCGTGACGGAGAAAATGATCAGTCTCCAGATGCATTCCTGTATGGATACAATTTTGCAAACGAGTTTGAATATGCAATCCAGAATGATCCAAAGATAATCTTCATAACCGGTTGGAATGAATGGGTTGCACAGCGTCAGCCATCCAATAACCCAAATGAGCCTATCGTTTTTGTTGACTGTGCCGACCCCAATAACAGCCGTGACGCAGAGCCAATGAAAGGCGGTTTTGGCGACAACTACTATATGCAGATGATGTATTACATAAGGAAGTTCAAAGGTGTGGCACCAAGAGTCAATGTGGGGGACAATATTACAATTGACGTTAATGGCGGCTTTGAACAGTGGAACAATGTCCCAGCAGTTTACAAAGACTATACAGGCGATACAGTAGACAGAGATGCCAATGGTTTTGGTGTTGGAAAGAACAGACTCAGATATACTGACGAAACCGGTAGGAATGACTTTGAATTGATGAAGGTGGCAAGAGACAAGAATAACATCTACTTCTATGTTCAGACTGTTGAGGATATAACACCGTCATCAGATCCACAGTGGATGAATCTGTTTATAAGTACGGGTGGAGAAAAGAACTGGGAAGGCTACGACTTTGTCATTAACCGCAAGTCCCCGTCAGAAAATGAAGCAGTGGTTGAAAAGTCTGAAGGTGGCTGGAACTGGACAGAGGTAGGCAAGGCTGAGATGAAAGTTGAAGGCAACAAGCTCATGTTGAAAGTGCCGAAATCCTTATTGGATATTTCCAGCAACGAACTTGTGGATATAAGGTTCAAATGGGCTGACAATTATCAGCTTGAAAACGATCAAGGAGACATATTCTCCTTCTACCTCCACGGTGACTGCGCTCCTTACGGAAGACTTAACTATATCTTCAGTGAAGTTAAGAAATAAGGGAAAGATTAAAGGATGCATCAAATTCAAGATGCATCCTTTTAAATTTTTATTCTCTAATTAAAAGCTTCTTTGCTCTTTCATTCGTTATGAGTTCCTCAATCGAGTTAATGCCCAGCTGTTTAAGTATCTTCATAACATTTACATTATCAAAAGGAGTCATAATAACAGAGTCTTCACCAAACTGGTTTGCATACCTTGTTCCTGATTCCATATCAATTACGGTTCTCGGACCACCGACGCATCCTCCGAGACATCCCATGCCTTCAAGGAAATTGAACTCATGAGGTTCTTCTTTGTTTTCCTTTAATGAGTTCAAAGCCTCTCGCAAGTTTTTAACTCCATCGACCTGTTTTGCCTTTAGTTTAATAAGTCTTGTAGGTTCAAGTCTGTTAACTACAGACTTTACGCTAAGACTTACTCCGCCAGTACGGGCATAAAGCCTTCCTACAAAGGAAGCCTGATCCTTTTCGTCTGAAGGCAAGGTGGAGACATTTATCTCAAGAGCTTTGAATATTTCTGCGAGTTCTGTAAAGTTTACTACAAAATCTATACTACCTACAAGGTCCTTTTCCTTCATTTCAGCTTTCTTTGCAATGCATGGAGCAAAAAATACAACCTTTGCATCCTTGTACAGCTCTTTAAGGATTCTTCCGGATGCAATCATAGGGGACACTGAAGGTGACATTCTGTCAACCAGTTCCGGATATCCTTTCTTTATCAGGTTGAACCACACAGGGCAACAGCAGCTGGTTAGAAAGATATCCTTTTGTGTTGTAACCAGTTTGTTGAACTCCAAGGCTTCAACGATGGTTAGTATGTCCGCAAACAAGGATACCTCAATCATATCGTCAAAGCCCATTATTTTAAAAGCGGTTCTAAGCTGCCCCAGCTGGACATTGTCACCAAACTGTCCTGCTATGGATGGAGCAACAACGGCAAATACAGGGTGCTGCTTGTTCTTAAGCAGTTCAATTACCGGAAGAAACTCAATCTTGTCTGCAATGGCTCCCAAATCACAGGAAGGGATACAGTTGCCACAGTCAATACAATCGTCCTCTGCAGCCTGCTTTCTGTATATGTCCGACTCATACAATGAGGTGGTGCATCTGCATGTCTCGTTGTTGCAGTTTTCGCAAACCAATCCGATTCTGGAGACTACAGGAAGTCCTACGGATTTTGATTTCCTTACCAGGTCAAGCTCGTTTTCAAAAGCCTTGTCTCCTCTTGGGTCAAGTCCCATAGCAATCCTTATATGTTCTTTAATGAAGGGTAAATCATCGTCTGAAAAACCTAATGTGCTCTTTACATCCAAAGCAAGCTTTTCGAGATCGGAAGATGTTGTAAGTTCGTTGTTCCAGTATCTTTTTACTAGTTCGCCAAATATCTTCATCCTTTTGGCTTGAAATTCCCTGTATTTCTGCTCCATCTTTGTCGCTCCTTTGCGAGTGTTTATATATCTAGTTCCTTTATGACTTTTTTAAGGCTCTCTGCGCTGTGCATAAGTGCTTTGTGCTCCTCTTCGCTTAGTGCGGGGGTTATATATCTCAAAACTCCCTTTGCTCCAATAACGGTTGGGATACTCAGGCAAACATCTTCTATGCCGTATTGTCCTGAGAGCATGGTGGATACAGTAAGTATTGAATTATTGTCCATCTTGATGCTTTCGCACAAAGTCTTGACTGCAAGGGATATTGCATAGAAAGTTGCTCCCTTGTATTCAATTATCTTTGCTCCTGACGTTCTCACATCTTTCTCAATCAGTTGAAGCTGTTCAAGATATTGGTTTGGAATATCCTTGTCCTCCTTTATAAAGGTTACAAGGTCAATCCCTGCGATTGATGTAATGGACCAGGGGATAACGGAGGTGTCTCCGTGCTCTCCAAACACATAAGCGTGCACGTTTCGGCCGCTTAAATTTACTCTGTCTGCAATGATAGACCGAAGTCTGGCTGTGTCAAGAAGCGTACCTGTTCCAATAACTCTTTCGGCAGGAATGCCGCAAGCCTTTATCAATGTATATGTTATTATATCCACTGGATTACTTACTACAACGTATAATGCATCCGGAGCATATTTTATTATATTCGCCATGACATCTTTTGTTATGTTTACATTTTGCTGGGCAAGATCAAGTCTTGTCTGTCCAGGTTTTCTTGCAAGCCCCATTGTGACAATAACGATGTCGGAATCTTTTACGCATTCATATTCGCCGGCATAGATGTCAATTGGAGTGTTCATGACAAGCCCTTGGAGTATATCCATGGCTTCTCCTCTTGCCTTGTTTTTATTGATATCAATCAAAACTATTTCTGATGCAATTCCATGGCTGGCCAAAGTGAATGCAATTGTTGCGCCGACATTGCCGGCACCTATTATACTGATTTTCTTTCTCATAATACTACTCCTTGTTACTAAAAATATGGGTTATATATGCAATATATATAACATGTCGAAATTAAAGGGAGAAATTCTCCCCATAGTATTATAATGCTCTAATCTTGTTAAGTGAAGATGCTTAAATTGTAAAATCTTTTCTAATAATATTGTAATTGGTACAAAAAGAATATATACTAGTTTATGCCATAATGACAAAGGAGGAAAATTTGTGAGAAGAATTGTCACAATCGCGCTTGTGTTTATCCTTGTGTTATTGTCTTCAGTAGTTTCAGTCAACGCTTTATTTTCTTCAGACAAACTGGACAAGGATGATCTTGACATATCTGTCGAGATGGGCTACAACAATCGGCCAATCGAAGGTAGATGGATGCCGGTAAATCTTACTATCGAAAACAAAACGAACAAGAATATTGAAGGTAACCTGGTGTTGAGCTTTGAAGGAGAAAGCGAAGTAAGAACGTCCGCTCCTATTGTTTTGCCACCTAAAGTAGCCAAGACAACAACCCTTTATGTTTATTATAAAGGTCACACGAGGTATAGAATAACTCTGGAAAACGACAAGGGCAAAACCCTGTATGAAACCACCCGCCACAATGTGCAATCAGGCAACAATGGTGTCATGTCTGTAACCTACATAGGCATAATGACCGAAAACAGGGACTCGCTCAACTATATGATGCAGATGGAGCATATTCAATTTAATGCATATTCAAATATGTTGGGCAAGTTTAATGTGAACAGTGCAGTGAGGGTGGAAGCGCTGGATGCAGATAATTTTCCTGTATCCAAGGTCGCAATAGATTCTTTCGATGCAATCTTTGTCAATGATTTCGATATTACTTCGCTAACAGGCGAACAGAAGGATGCTTTTGACTATTACATTAAAACTGGTGGATATGTAATATTCGGCACCGGAAGTTCCAGTACTTATGCTTTTTCAGGTATGAGTGAATATGTGGAGAATGATGTGGGAGAGCTGACCAGGGAAAACGTTATGCTGTGGGTCTCAAGGTTCAATCAGGGTGGGGGCATACCCAAAGACATAGCGCTGAATATTGTTGAAATAAAGGACAATAACCTTAAGTTACTAAATGAAGTAAAGGGCGTGCCTGTTGCATACAAGCATGACAAGTACAACCTTTATTATCTGACTTTTTCCTTGGCTGATAACGAGTTTACCAGTTGGGCATTCAACTATGAATATATATTTGAGTTTCTTCTGAACAACACCCATGCCCTTGTGGGTTATGGTGACGGTAATAACTATTATACCGCAGGAAATACTGTGGCTAACATACTTGGCCATTCGAGTGAAAACTTCCTGCCGTCAATACTGCTAATAGTAGTGATAATTGTAGTATACATGCTCATAGTTGGTCCTGTTTCCTATGCAATACTGAAGAAAAAGGACAAACGAGAGCTGATGTGGATAATCATACCAATAGTGGTGGTAGTATTTTCCGTAACCATCTTTATGTACGGTTATTTGTCTAGAGGAGGCGGCAATGTTGCCAGCACCTTGACTATTGTAGAACTTAATCCGTATTCGGATTTGCAAAAGCCTGCCTATGTCGCTACAACCGTCATGACCTCTTCTAATGGAAATTACAAGATTTCCTATGACAATGATGCGTTGTTTGGGTCAAACCTTTTTGAGTATGAATCGGACCACTATATGACAAGTGAAGAGTCCAAATCGGTTGAATACAGACAGGATATTAAATCCAGTGCGACCGTCAAAGGTGCAACCATGTGGTCGTTTATCAATGCGGAATCCGTTGTGGATGTAAAGAACTATGGCAGAATAGAAACCGAGTTCATTGTTAGGGAAAACGGCAACATGACAATCAGGCTAAAGAACAATACAGGTTATGACCTGGAAAAGGTGGTTGTAACAATTTACGATAAGGTGAATACATTCGACTATTTCAAATACCTTGATACTGTGGATATAAATTACTCGCCTGTACGTACCATCCAAAATAGCTATCAGGACAGAGTTCGCAACAGGGTAATGTCCATGTTCAACGCATACAATCATGGATATGGATACTATGGAGACCCGCATATAAATAGTTTGATAGATCAGTTGGGGAGAGAAGAAGGTATCAAGGCAGGTCTTTTGTTGAAACTGCTTACTCGAAAGCTTGGGGCAACCGAGTTCTCCATGTCTCCCCAGATGCATATTGCAGGATTTGTTGTTGACGGACCGGATATGAATGTCATGATTAATGATAGAAAACCATCCAAGACATACAACAACACAATAGTTCATCAGAGTGTAAGCCTGCATGGATATGTGGATCTGCAATCCGAGGAAAAATATCTGCCCAATTTCATAGAAGACTTCAGTTATGTTAGAGAGGTTAAGGGCGACAGTGTGTTTCTTGATGATCCCCAGCATTATGCCATTTATGAGATAAGTGCACCCAGGGAGTATATCATGCATAAGCAGCTTGTTCTGAATATAAGCACAGTGGAGGACGTTGATATTGTTGTCAACAACTTTTTATTCGACTCCAATACCTTGGAATACATTGGAAAAGGAAGATCGCCATTCAAATTTTTAATGAGCGAGTTCACTTACAGAGATTACTCTGTGAGAGGAAGCTACATTTATGAACCTGTCCGCGAATATGTATTTTTCCATATAAGGATAGAGCCAATAGACAAGAGTCAGCCACTGACCATAGAATCTGTGACGTATGAATTTTCGGATAAATAAGTGAGGTTGAGATATATGTTATTAAAAACAGTTAATTTGACTAAATATTACGGTAACTTCCTTGCTCTTGACAAATTGAACATAGAAGTCAGGGAAGGCGAGATATATGGTTTTGTGGGTCCAAACGGCGCTGGAAAGACCACTGCGATGAAGATATTGGCATGCCTTATGAATGCTTCAGCTGGTGAAGCCTACATAGATGGAATATCCATTATGCAGAATCCGGCAAAAGCAAAAAAACTTATCGGTTACATGCCGGACTTTTTTGGAGTATACGACAACTTGAAAGTGGATGAGTATCTGGATTTTTATGCAGATGCTCACAATGTGCCAAAGGGTGAAAGAGGCCCCCTTATAGACGACCTGCTTCGCCTTGTAAACCTGGCAGACAAGAAGGACAAATATGTTGATACCCTTTCAAGGGGAATGAAGCAGAGATTGTGTCTTGCCAGAAGCCTTATCCACGAGCCCAAGCTCCTTATCCTGGACGAACCGGCATCAGGCATGGACCCACAGGCAAGAGCGGAAATGAAATTCATACTAAAAGCATTAAAAGCTCAGGGCAAGTCCATACTCATAAGCTCCCACATACTGCCCGAACTTTCTGAAATGTGCGACAGGGTTTGCATTCTTTCACGAGGCAAGGCAGTGGTTTCCGGAAATATTGATGAAATTATGGATACGATGGGCAGACGTGCTAAAATAACAATAGGCTTCCTTGCCGATGAGGACTTGCAGAACGGCGTTGCTGTAATGCGTACCAATGACTTGGTAGGTGAAATGGTAAGGGAAGGAAACAATGTTGAAGCAGTGTTTAACGGTACTGATGAGGATATTTCAAAACTCATAAAAGCATTTGCGCTGTCCGATGTAAGGATAGTGTCAATTAGCAAGACGGTTCAATCCCTTGAACAAATCTTCCTGGAGGTAATTGGCAATGAAAATTAAAATTAAAGTGAATAATCCCATAATATCTTCAGAAATGAAAATCAGGATGAGAAGCTGGAGGTCACCCATAGCTCTACTTGTCTACATCTTCATTCTGGTTATTTTTCTGTTAATATTCGCATCCATGGCTTTGAGTACGATGCGCTATGGATATAGCTCTGCAGATTACAGCGAGGTGGGTCTTGTCATTTTCTACACACTTTCAATTGTGCAGTTCTTCATAATTGTTCTGGTTGCGCCCGCATCAACGGCTGGTGCAATTTCCTCGGAAAGAGAAAAGCAGACATTGGATCTTCTTCTATGTACTCAGATGAGCCCTGCCAAGATTGTGATTGGCAAGCTCGTATCTTCTCTTCTGTGGATACTATTGATGTTTGTAGCATCCATTCCTTTGTACAGCATCGCATTTCTGTTCGGAGGTGTAAACCCCATGGCGGTTGTTACAGTCATGCTGTATTATTTTCTGGTATCCCTGACTGCAGGAAGCATTGGTCTGTTTTACTCAACGGTATTTAAAAGAACGGTCACCAGCTCTATCATGGCTTATTTGACCATATTCCTAATTTTCATATTGTCATTGGTAATCGGTTATGCAGAGCTGTTCTTTTTAAGTCAGAGAGGCGTTTACCCGGATTTTGCAAAGGCCTTCTACTTTAATCCCTTCATAGCCTTTTTGGGAGCAATGTCAATTGCATTGCAGGGCTCCACAGGATCAAACATTTTTGCTGTAACTTCGTATCAATTGTATACGTTGGTAATTGTGAATGTAATCTTTTTATTTGTTCTTTCCTCTTTTTCGTTATTGACAAGTATGAAAAGGATAAATCCATTAAAGGGTAGCAAAAGATAGGAGGTGTGTTAAGTGGAGTACAAGATAAGACAGAAGATTTTTTCCATTGGCGACAGGTTTACGATAAAAGACATAAATGACAATGACATGTATTATGTGCAGGGCAAGATATTTGCAATAGGGAACAAATTGAGAATATTGGATTTACAGAACAGGGAACTTGTATACATTGAACAGAGAATATTCAGATTCCTTCCGGAGTATCACATATATATGAACAATGCTCATGTTGCAATGGTAAAGAAAGAGTTTTCCTTCTTCAGACCCAAGTTGTACATTGAGAGCGATTTGGGTAGATTTGATGTGGACGGTAATGTGTTTGCCTACGATTTCAATGTAAGGAAGAATGGAAGTATTGTGGCATCAGTATCAAAGAAGTTCTTCTCATGGACGGATAGCTACAAGGTATATGTTGACGATGGTGAAGACCAAGTGCTAATGCTGGCTCTTGTAATTGTTCTTGACCAGATATTCCATGATAACAACAATAACTCAAATTAGTTGAAAAAAATGAGGCGAAACGCCTCGTTTTTTAGTTATAAGCAAATCTTCTCTTAATCAGAATAGATATGAAAGCCATTAAAATTACGAATGCCATAACGCTAATTGCATCGCTTGTCTCAGGATTCTGTGGTGCATCTTCTTTTTCGATTGTCAGAATAACATTGTCAAAATTGGCTTATAAAGAAACAAAATGAAAATATGTATTTTCAACATTATTACTGGTTTTTTTATTTACTTTTTAAAATCTCATGGACAAATCGATATGATGTGTATATTATATCGGTGTTGTTAAGTTGTGAATTGAAAGGACTGGTAGATATGGAATATGTAAATCCATACGAGAATTTGACGGACGGCAAATGGATGAAAGCCAATTTCCACACCCATGCAGGTACAGGTCCTGGCACATGCGGAGCCAATCCCATCGATGTGGTTGTAAATACATACAAGCATTTGAAATATGATGTCTTATGTATTTCAAACCATGATTTATTTACAGATACAAGCGAGTATACGGATGACAGGATTTTAATGATTCCTGGTGTTGAATATTCAAGATCCGAGCACATGCTCACAATTGGTGTTGATAGATCCCTGCATGAAAGTGTTCATCAAACCGCAATAGATATTACAAACGAAATAGGAGGATTTACGGTACTGTGTCACCCAAACTGGGGAAGAAAAGGGTACTGGAGTCATGATAAAATGATGAGCCTGCAAGGCTACAAGGGCATTGAGGTTTTAAACATGCTCATTTATCGCTTGTCAGGTTCAGGCCTTGCAGCAGATGCCTGGGATTATTTACTCTCAAATGGCAGACTGGTATATGGTTTTGGAAATGATGACTTTCATGCAATCCCTGATGCAGGAAGAAGCTTTAACGTAATTTTTGCAAAGGAACCAAGTTTTAGGGCATTAAAAGAATCCATAGACAAGGGAAGCTTTTGTGCATCCAGTGGTTTGTATCCCGAGTATCTCCATCTGGAGGACAACATCATAAGAGTAAAGGCAAGATATCCCATTGCAACTTATGTGGATGAGTTTACTTACCGATTCATAAGCGAGAATGGAAAAGTTCTGGATGTGCAGTTTGGAAAAGAAGGAGTGTACAACTTGACTGGTGAGAAGTATGTAAGGGTGGAGGCAATAGGCGAGAACGGCGCAATGCTATACTTTCAGCCAGTTTTTCAAGAGTCCTTTTTGAAATAGAGTATAAAAATCAGGCCCTGACAAAATGTCGGGGCCTTATTCTAGTTAGTCAGCAATTATTTCTTCTTTCTAATCTTTGCAGGAACCGCAGCAAGTCCAAGTAATGTAATCATTGGGAAAAGAGCAAACACATCACCTGTTTCAGGAATTGGCTCTTCTGTTTCAGGTTCCTGTGGAACATCCAATTTTACCATGTCGATTTCCACATTCAAGTCATCTATGAAAAGAGGATGATCCTGGCTTTGATTTCTTGTAGCAAATCCCATAATGCTGTATTCAGCACAAATAAGGGTATTGTTTACGGTAAGCAATACTTCGCCGTTGGCGTCCTTGACTGTGGCAGTCTTTACATATGTTTCGGTGCTCTTGCCAAAATTTGCTATCTGGTCGAAATCAGGATATGTAATTGTTTCGCTTGAAAGCTCAATAGCAGCAATCAGGGTGTCATTTACATAAGCCTTTATAACTGAACCTTCGTCAGCAAAACGAATATTTGTAATTGCGGTTGTCTGGTCGTTTTCTCCCATGATGCTGGAGATATCTATTGTTACAGCCGGTGCGGCTATTTTCTTGGCGGCAGATTCGTCGTATTGTTTTATAACGATTTGCATAACATTTTTTCCATGCAATGGTTTCAGTAAAAGACCTGTTCCGCCAATTGAGCCTGCACCGTCAGCTTCAAAGTATTCGGCATTAGGTGCACTCTTGTTGTTTGAAAGGAACCTGTCATGGCTTGACCGTATAAACAAACCAGCATTTGATGAAAGGTTTGTAGCAAGCATTTTCATGTCCACTGTGTACTTTTCCGCCACAGGATAAGCAAATACTGTCTGGAAGAATCCTTTAACCTCAAGATATTTCAGGTCGCCGCTTTCTCCAACCGAGGAAATATTGCTTGATGGCCATTCGACAAACCAGTTTTCGTATCTGCCTCTTGCCAGTTCGCCCAGTGCCAGGTCATTGAAAGTCAAGGTGTACTGATTGTTGAACAGAAGATCTGGTTCGTTATATACTTCAATGTTTCTAACTTCAAAAGAACAGTTTGCACTATAGAAGCCTATGTTTGCCTCGTTGCCAGGGGTAAAGAAGTCATATCTGCTTGGGAATGCTGTATCCATGACAACTTCTCCGTCAACAAGCATCTTTACATAATTACCCTGTTTTCTGATTTCAAAATGGAATTCGTCACCCGGTTCAAGCGCTCTGTCGAAGCTTTCCTTG
>DUPL01000042.1 GCA_012838385.1 Clostridiaceae bacterium | reverse complement strand
GTATATTATTCACCTTAAAATCCGATGGAGATGTTACCAAAAAGGTTCTAGGTTCTGTAACAGAATCCTTGAAGGCAGAAGAGGATTGGGAGCGTATCGTAGAAAAATTTGAAAACCCGTCTCTTCAGATGGCAAGCTTTACAATAACTGAAAAAGGCTATGAGGATACATCGGAAAACAGTGTTCTTTCAATGATTGCCAAGCTGTGCTACCACCGTTACAAAAAAGGCATGCATCCAATAAGTCTTGTAAGTTTTGACAACTGCAAGGATAATGGCAAGAAACTCTTTGACAGGATTGTTTATCATGCACAGCGCCTGGTGGAGGATGAAGGATTCATGGAGTATCTGGCTAATGAGAATTACGTGGCATTTCCTTGGAGCATAATTGACAAGATAACTCCAAGACCGGATGAAGGTGTATTAAAGACGATTGCAGAGGATGGAATAGAATCCATAGATATTTATCGCACGTCAAAAAATACTTTTGTTTTTGCTTTTGTCAATGCGGAAGAAAAGGAATACCTTGTCATTGAAGACAAGTTTCCCAATGGACGACCAAGGCTTGAGGAAAGTGGTGTGATTTTTTCTGACAGGGAAACCGTATCTCTTGTTGAAAGAATGAAAGTTTCAACATGTCTTAACCCTCTTCATACTGCTCTTGCCATATTTGGCTGTCTTCTTGGGTTTGGAACAATATACGAGGAGATGCAGGATGAAGATCTTGTAAGACTTGTTCATACTCTTGCATACAAGGAAGGTTTGCCTGTGGTAGAGGATCCCAAAGTTATAAATCCTGAGGATTTTCTCAAGGAAGTTATTGAAGACAGATTATCAAATCCATTTATTAAAGACAGCCCCAAAAGGATTGCCACAGATACTTCGCAAAAACTAGGCATAAGGTTTGGGGAAACCCTTAAGGCATATGCAAGGTATGAATATCTTGATGTTGGCAACCTTGTTGCAATACCCCTGGTATTTGCAGGATGGTGTCGATATCTTATGGGGGTTGACGATGAAGGTTGCGAGTTTGAAATTAGTCCTGATCCTTTGCTTGAAACGCTGCAAGAGCATTTAAAGGGAGTAAAACTAGGGAGCGTAGGGCCGTTTGGCAAGTATCTTAAACCCATACTTTGCGACAAAAGTATTTTTGGAGTTGATCTATACGAGATAGGTCTTGGAGACAAGGTGGAAGGATACTTTGAAAAAATGGTATCGGGAAGGTATATGGTGCGGCAAGCCCTTCGTGATATTATATAATACCCGGAAAGTTATCCGGGTATTTTCATGTCAAAACTGCTTTTAAAACTTCTTTGTACTCCTCGTAGCGTCTGTTTACAAATGCTTCTTCAGGAGAATTTTTGTGTATGTAGAGTCTTTGTTTGAAGGTGTATTTATCTCCTCTCTTTATGGTATGGCCACCGCAGAAATGGAAGTTGGATGAGGTAAAAGGGCCATAGTCTCTTACAAACCATTTGGCGGGATAATCGTCCGAAGTTGGATGTACAAAGACTGAAAGACCTGTTGTTACATAATTAGAACCTCGTTTAATCTTTCCTGTATAGTCAACCCAGTCTGCTTCTTTTCCAAAAACATTACTTTCTCCCACATCATTATTTGAGGAAAGTATTTGTCCTGTGTGATGACCGTTTATCTCTTCATTTACACGTACGAAGGGAAAGCCGCCTTCTTTTGTGTCACTGAATTCAACATCACCTTCGGTTGCATGCAGCTGGCAGACAAGATCAACATATCTCGAATCGTTTGGCATATTATATATCCTCATAGTTCTGGTTTCCCGGAGAAGTCTTTCGCCATTGTTGGCTTGCCAGTCTATGAGGGCGGTGATTTGACCGAAAACCGGTCCGCTAAAACAGGAAAGGAAACTAACATGCCTTTGCCTTCCTTCGCCTCTGAATTCATGATACAGCTGATGGCCGTTGACACTGTCGTGTCCCCACCACAACCCGTGATGATGAAGATGATCATCGGCCTGGTCGTGTATCAGTGTTTTTCCTGCAGGACCAATCAGTGGATAGAAGTAAGGTTTAGGCAAATCTTCGGAATAAAGATATCTTGTAAACAAGGCGCCATTTATGCATACTATTACTCTTTTGTTATCCAACTGGTTTTCGAGGAAAACTCCTTTTGTTTTGCCCCATGGGTTGTACGAGTGGCCATTTGGAAGCACCACTTCTTCTTTTTTTCTCTTGTTAATACTGAAGGTGTATGTGGTATCTTCTTCTGATTCCAGGTTGTTTACAAGTATGTACATGCAATAGTCTCGAAGGTTGCCATCTGGTGTCGCTTCAAGTGAAGCATCACTTATCTGGCAGTGCAGTTCTTTTTTTGTGGATTCATCAACCAGATAAAGGTCACAGTCTTCCTGCTTCCATTCATTCAACTCATTAAACTCATCTTCTGTCATTTTTAAAACAAAAATGGTTGGCTGCAGTGTTGACGGAGTAACTTTTATCTTGACTTTCCTTGCAAACATTTCAAACCTCCTTTATTTTTTGACTATTCTAACAGGTAGATTTAAAGTTTTACATGGAATATATGTCTTTTATTTATACTAAATAGCGACAATCTTGCAGAAAAGTTTTTCCTCATGATATACTTGAATCAACCAAAACGATAAAAGGAGTGGTTTCCATTGAAAAGACTCATACTGATCCACATGTTTATCCTTGTGATACTGTTTTCATCATGCAGTCCGGACCTTTCCAAAGCACCTTTGAAGGATTATGCTCCAAGAACTGCTGGCAGTATTGAGCTTGCAGGTGTATACAAGGAGAAAGCGACCAAAAGATCAAACACTGTAGCAGTGGAGGAACTTGGTTTTGAATTGACCTACGACAGTGTGTTTTATGGTCATGATTCTGCAATCAACAGGGATTTCATGCAATACTGCAGAAGCTTTGAGGAGTACTCAAGCAATCTCAAGCTTAAGGATATCGAGAAGATTTATATGGATTCCTTCAATGGAGATCTGTATGACGACATCCTGTTCTACAAGGATGGCAAGGTTGTAATCTGGGAAGCTCTTGGCGAGATGGAGTACTTCACGGTGGACAATGTTTTTGATGTGGGTGTTGGTAGTAATTTTTATGGAACGGGTTTCTTTAATGACGATGATTATGTGGATTTATTGTTTGTCAACGACAAAGGAATAATCTGCATATTGGAACAGAAAGACGGAGGCTTTGAGAAGAAGGTGTATGCCAGTAATATTCGACCCAAGAAGGAAAAGGTTTTGGCAGGAGATGTAAATGGTGATGGTTTGTGCGACATAGTTACCATAAAAGGCAGCAAGGCAACATCGTACATAAATACCGGTAAGGGTTTTGAGAAGAACAAGACAAAAGACATATATCTTTTACCCAAAAATGTGATAGATGTTGCTGCAGGAGATATGAATACGGACAGTTTTACCGATATTGTTGTTGTATACAAGGAAGGAAGGCGTTATTTTATAAGGACGCTTTTTGGGAGAGGAAATGGTGGCTTTGGTCCTACCGAAAAGGAGAAAAGCACAAGATATTACAAAAACCTTTTTGGAGAATATGCGATAGAAAGCATCAGCAATATTGTATCCGTATCAACAGGAGATACAAATGGTGACAGAATACCAGACATAGCATTGATAACAAAGTACAAAAACCACATATATTTAAACTGGCTGTTGCAGGATGAGGAGCCTGCATACGACTATTCCATGCATGTTATGAAAATGGCAGACGGATACATAATGTATGCAGGAGGCAGATGGTATGATTTAAACACCACGGCAGTTGAACATGGGGATGGCGACCATGTCATGTTCTATTGGTCCAAGGACGGTATTGACTGGAAAAGAAGAATAGAAGGCCCCATGTTTTATTTAGGATGGGAAGAAGGAAAAGAAGGCTGGTGGATTAAGAATACACTGGAACCCGAAGTTGTATATGCAGATGGCGTTTATCACATGTTGTGGCAGTGTACGTATGTGACTCCCAACGGGAAGTATGGGGACAAAATTGGCTATTCAAAATCAAAAGACGGTATCAATTGGGAGAGACAGATTGACGAACCTGTAATCGTGAATGTTCAGAATGACGAGATAGGATTCAACCATGAAGAATTAATATATGTGGCGGATGATCCGGATGGGAAACCCTGGCACTTGTATGTGGGACATCATGTGGATGGTACATTCTCTGGTCATGTGAGGATAAGAAGTAATGTGCCTTGCAGATTTGACTGGCAGGAAAGAGAAAGAACCAGCGGTCTTGGCCAGATTGGCAACCAGATAGGATATCTGTATGACGAAAATGGTGAGAAAATATATCTGCGGATTACATTTGCCACCATTGAAGATGAAGACGGAAAGAGAACGGTGCCTACCTTCAACATGTCAAGAGATGGTCTTAACTGGCATTCCAACAAGGATTTCCTTCTTGCCGCTGTTGACATTAAAGATCCAATTACTTCAAACAACAGAAATGTATATTTCCTTGGCATGTCTACAATAAATGGAACAGGGGAAATAGAAAGAACCGAGGATGGAAGGTATAAGATTGTATATGTGGCAACTACAGCCAACTCACCAGCCGGTTTACCCATATTCCTGGCAGAAGGTGGAGTGGGAGTAATGATGTTTAGTATAAAAACTAATTAAAAAATAGTTAAAAAATACAAATATATAGATATATTTCATAGCTTGTTATTACTGTTTCAGTATAAAATTGTTCAAACGTTATTTACAAGAAGGAGGAGACAAATGAGGAACAGGATAACAAGCTTATTTTTTGTATTGGTGTACCTGTTTGTAACTTTGGTAAACGCCAGTGCAAATCAGGATAACGAAAAGCTAAGATGGTATGAAATTAATGTGATTGATTATGAATTTGATTTTGAGGAAACGAAACTAAGCTATTATCTGACCCATGATGCTTTGGTAATAGAAGACAGGGCAAACATGGAATTAAAGGATGGAAGAATGTACGCCAAAGGCGGAAAAAGCTTCAGGTTTGGCAGCAGTGTGTGCTTAGGTGATAGTTACGGTCTTGAAGACGGATTTCTTGAGTTTGACATGCTGCAGAAAGACAACAATGGAGAACTGGTGCTTGGTATAAGGCTGCAGAGAGTTTCTGCCACACTGGACAAACCCGGTATCTGGCTTGCATTTAAAGCGGGCAAACTGATAATTGAGGAAAAGGAAAGCGGCATATCTGCAAGCATTGATATTCCTGTTGAGGTAAACAAGGAGCATAAGTACAGGATAAACGACAATAGAAAGGAAATTGAAATCCTTGTCGACGGCAGTTTGGCAGCAAAGATTCTGTACGATGAAAAGGGATACCTTGCATTTACAGACAAATCAGGTAATGTAATAGATTCAACGGAAGAATCAAAGATTTATCCTACAGGCTACTTTAACATGATACCAAGGAACTTCCATGGATATTTGGACAATGTGAAGTTCAGACATGTGGAAGTGGATGAGACTCTTCCTGAAGGACCGATGAGGGAAGTTGATTATTCATACTGGGTTGCAACAGATGACCTTGGCAGAACCACCCCTACCTATGAAGAGGTAGGCGGAGTTACAAAAGATAAGTATGTAGGAATTTTTTACTTCATCTGTGTAACAGGTGCCGGTATTAAAGTACAGGATAATACAAAGATTTATTTGGAAAGAGGAATAGATGGGCTAAAACAATTCCTGGAAACCCAAGGTGGAGAAGGATACTGGGCAGAACCGTATTTCGGCTATTACAGAAACACGGATGCATGGGTGTATAGAAAACATGCATACATGCTGTCTGCTGCTGGAATTGACTTTATCTTCATTGACATCTCCAACGAGCCCACTTTCAATGAAGCTCATACACTGTTGTTTGATACCTGGCTTCAGATGAGGAAGGAAGGATTCAAGACTCCACAAATCATGTTTTTGACTGGAGATGCGGAAGGAAGACTTGGTTCCCATCTGAGGCAGCTTCGCAGAACTGTCTACAGTGAGGAGAATTGGGACAAATATAAAGAGCTTTTCTTCAAATGGGAAGGCAAGCCTCTCATTTTTGGAAATCCAAATGGTTTGACTGGAGATATGGAGAAACTAATCAATGAGAAGTTTACATTGCGAGGCAGTTGGGCATGGAAGGATGTGGATGGATACTGGAACTGGATTATGGAGTATCCACAGGCAAAAGGAAGAAGCTTTGAAGGAGTATTTGAACAGGTGGCTGTTACAATGGGTCACCATCCATCAGCCAGCAAGGGAAGAAGCTATGTAAGCGGCAAACAGCCCAACAACGGAAAAGAAGACTTTGAGTTTTCATCGGATACTGCAAGGTATGGTTTGTCCTTTAAACAACAGTTTGAATATGCCTTGGAAAAGGATCCTCCTGTAATCATGATAACAGGCTGGAACGAATGGATTGCAGGAAAACCAACAGGAGATCACCTGAATTATTTTGCCAATACTCCTGTCAACGGATACACATACGTGGATCAGTTCAATCCGGAGTTCTCAAGGGACGGAGAACCCATGAAGATACGCGATGGCGTGGGTTTTGGAGACAACTTCTACTGTCAAATGACAGGGTATGTAAGGCAGTTCAAGGGATTGAACGAGATAGAAAAGGCGAAGAATCAGAAAACCATTAATATTGATGGGGACATATCCCAGTGGGATGATATTGGTCCTGAGTTCAGGGATACAATAGGGGATACAAAGTTCAGAAATGAACCTTCGTACGATCTTGACTTCAGATATATTAACAATACCGGAAGAAATGACTTTGATTATGTAAAAGTGTCCCAGGACAAGGATAACATCTATTTCCTGGTTAAGACAGTAAAGGACATTGTTCTTGCAGATGATCCTAACTGGATGAATTTGTTTATTGACCTTGATCAAAAATATACAACCGGCTGGGAAGGTTATGATTTCATAATCAACAGGTCGGGCTCTAACGGTAAATGCACCATTGAAAGATTTAAAAACAACAGCTGGGAGTTTGAAAAGGTTGGAGAAGCCAGATACACTATAAATGGCCAATACATGATGATAAGCGTTCCAAAGAACGTATTAGGTATAAAGGATAAGATTGCTTCCTTTGACTTTAAATGGGCAGACAACTCCACCACAACAGGAGATGTCATGCAGTTTATGGACCTTGGAGATGCAGCGCCCAATGACCGTTTCAAGTTCAGGTATATAGGTTCCGAATATACCACAAGCACCAATCCTATACTCTCTGACAAAAGCAATCTGGTTGTGGCAATAGTTATTGTGGCTGTTTTGCTTGTAGCTCTTGAAGTTGTTGTTTTTGTGGTGCTAAGGAAGAGAAAAGGCAAATAATACAATTAGAAACTACAAAAAAATATATTTACAGAAAACTTAGCCGAAAGCCCACGACTTTAGTCGTTGGGATGAAGGCTTATTAGATACTTGACACCCATCTAATATTATGCTATATTATAATTAGATAGGTGGTGAATATCTAATGAATGAT
>DUPL01000041.1 GCA_012838385.1 Clostridiaceae bacterium | reverse complement strand
TCCCGGATCCGACATGGTTATTGTCGATACCTTCTCATTGTTCAGATAGATTTCCACCTTTTCACCATCGTCAACAAACTTTAAATTAAAGAACTGAGAGATATCAAACCCTTCCGGATATGGGAAATCGTAATAGCGATGCCCAATATTAATACCGTCCGGTTCGAAGGTTTTTATCGCTACTCTTAATGCATCTGCTCTTGGCATTACCATAATACCACTGCTGCCTTGTGATGATGCACAATTTTCCCCGCCATTCTGTGTATACCAATCCAATTCAAAATATCCGATTCTGTCATTTCTTCCACCAGCATGTGCAGGATTGTATTTTGTTATTGGGTAATGTGCCCTGACAAAAAATGCAACAAACTCCGTGTCTATAACCTGAACATCCAAACTGAAAGTATATGGAGGCTCAATCATATCGATCGTGTAAATTTCCGAATACCCCTCAAGATAAAGATATTTGTTGTCGCCGTCCTCCACAACCTTTGCTACAGGACCGGACCCTGCCAAAGTGACTTGCCAAAAATCAGTGAGATCAATAATATTTCTGGCATCATAGTCCACTTCCTCATCATTAAAATCCATTTTGAACTCAAAGGTTGCAGCGGACGATGCAATAATGAAATAAGTATACATAAGTCAATAATAATTAATAAATTTTATGCGGTTATATATGCAAAAATGATATATCCATCTATGCTCCGGTTTGATTATGAAAAAAATTTATGATAAACTACATGGCAGTCTTTAATGAAAAAGGAGCCAATTATGAAGGGAAATCAGAAATACGTAACAACAATTATTCTTTTACTTTGCTTTCTGACACCTGCACTGGTGCTGCTTTTCGCATTTTCAGCTTACGGAATGGCACCCTTCGGTGAAAAATCCATAATGATAATGGACATGTCTGGTCAATATTCTGAATTCTACATAGGACTGCGTCATTTCGGGAAAATGGGCAATATGTTCTTTTCCTGGTCCAAAACTCTGGGAACCAGCTATATTGGCGTTTTTGCATACTATCTATCAAGCCCCTTGTCTTTCCTAACCCTTTTATCCTCAGAGGCCAACATGCCCATATTTCTTCTATTTCTGACTGTACTTAAAATTGGACTTTGCGGTATGACTTTCGGAATATACCTTATGTATATGTTTAAAAGAAGGGATTTTTCAGTTGTTCTTTTTTCCTTGTTTTATGGACTAATGTCGTATAACATAGTTTACTCCATGTGTCTTATGTGGATAGATGGAGTCATCTGGCTGCCAATCATCCTGATTGGAATTGAAGAACTGCTTAAAAAAGGCAAGAGGAAATTGCTTGTAACAAGCTTGTTTTGCGTATTCATCTCCACCTACTACATCTCCTATATGATAGGGGCATTTTCCTGCATATATCTTGTCTACAGATATTTATCCCACTACTCTGATGAGATGCCTGTAAAAAGGCTTTTCATCTATTTTACCAAACTGATTTCATCAGCTTTGATTGCCGCACTTCTTGGTGCATGGTTTTTGATTCCAACCCTTGTTTCCCTTTTTGACGGAAAAATCGGAGGAGCAAACTACACGCCTCAAGGAAACATCAACTTTGAACTGAAAAACCTTGTATCAAAACTCTTTCTTGGCAGTTACGACAGTATAACCAACAGTGGCATGCCCTTTATTTACTGTGGCATTGTGGTAACAATACTCTTTATTGGATACTTCTTTATAAGGAGCGTATCGGTAAAGGAAAAGGCATCCACATTTCTTGTTGCCTCTTACCTGCTGGCAAGCATGTATTTTATTAATCTGGATGTTGCATGGCACATTTTCCAATTTCCCAACTGGTTTCCCTACAGATACTCCTTCGTCTTTTTGTTCTTCATGATATTTACAGCATACAAGGCATTTGATTCAATAAAGGATTTGTCAAAAGCCTTCTTTGTAACTTTTCCCCTGGTTTCGATAATGGTAGCTCAGCTGGTGTTGAAAATAAGGTACAGGTATTTGGATGAAGAAAGAATAACACTTACTGTAAAGCTCCTTGTTTTCTACATTTTCTGCCTGCTGGCAATCAATCTGATAAAGCATGTCAAGGAAAAAGAAGGGTTCGACGATTCCGTAAAAAGATATGCCATAGCATTTCTAACATTAACAATGCTTGTCATAAGCAGTTACGAGCTTTACAAACACTCCATATACATGTTAAAAGGACTTGACAAGGCACATCATTACGAGGATATTAAGCCGTATCAGGAGTACAGGAATGCTGTAAACAAACTCCTTGAAGAAGCAAAATCCCAAAAAGGGAAGCACGACTTTTACAGGGTTACAAAAAACTTCTCAAGAAGCATCAACGAACCAATAAGTTTTGGTTACAGTGGTATTGATCATTACAGCTCCGCCTACAACAGAGTAGTCAATGACACATTAAGAACCCTTGGATTTTCTTCCGCCTATTTGTGGATTACCGGATACGGCTCCACAATTGTTACAGACACAATATTAAATATTGAATACCTTATGTCAATTTCACCAGTTACTAAAAGATATGAAAAGCTTAAAACCATTGAAAACATATCCTTGTACAGAAAACCGGAAGACAGAAATATTTACGGAGAGCCTAAAGACCTAAGCATATACAGAAACCCAATTGCCTTGCCCGTGGCTTTCATGGCTGATTCGGAGCTATTGAGAAAGAAATTGAAAGCACCAAATATGTTTGCAGCACAAAACCTTTTTCTTTCCCATCTTGTTGGAGAAAACATAAACTGCTTTGAAAGAATAACACCGGAAAGATACGGGAAATACTCTTATCCCAAAGAAGACGACGATTATGTATACATGAAATCAGGCAGCGAAGGTATCGTATCCTACTATTTTATTGCAGAAAAGGACATGGAGCTTTATGCTTACTTTCCTTTTAACAACAATCACACCAACTGCTCTGTATATGTAAACGACGTATATGTTGCGAACCTTTATTACGGTCAGTATGACTGCGCACACTTCTTAGGCAGCTTCAAGAAAGGCGATGAGGCAAGAATCGACCTTATATTCAAGTCCACATATTTAAATACAAGGGGCAATATGTTCTACGCTCTTGACTATGACAAGTTTGCAAGCATTTGCGATGAATTTAGAGAAGAAAGCCTTAAAGTTGACTACTTTGATGGAAATGAAATAAAAGGCACCGTTTCCGCAAAGGATAACGGCACCCTGTTTACAAGCATTCCCTATGACAAGGGTTGGTCAGTTTATGTGGACGGAAAGAAAGTAAAAACACACAAGTACTCGGACACTTTCCTTTGTATAGAAGTTCCGAAAGGCGAACACGAGATCATCTTCAAGTTCACACATGTAGGATTTGTACCAGGCCTTATTCTTTCCATAACAACCCTATTGGGTATAATTACATTCGAAATTCTGCAAAGAAGAAAACTTATATCGAAATCTTGACTTCCTTGTTTGTTCTTGCAGACTCGTAAAGAGCATCAATTATCTTCATCAACACCACACCATCCTCGGCAGGGCTGATGCATGTTTTTCCTGTTCTTACACAGTCAACAAAGTGGTAAATCTCTTTGTTGAAAATAGTACCAAAATCAAAGGCACTGGAACCAGAGGGCTCTATGTCCACCATGGTATCGTTCAAGTCAGTGAAGATATGAACATGGGGATCAATCTTTGCACCGGACTTTGTGCCAAACAACTCCACACTTCCCACATCATGCTTGATGTGCAGGTTGAAGCTTGCTTCAATGTACAAGGTCAAGCCATTCTCAAACTTTACAAATCCCGCTGCAAAGTCTTCTGTATTTGCCTCAAAAGCTCCTTCCGAATCTATCTCCCAGGCTTTATCACCGGCAACGTCCTTGTCCCTAAGCTTGCCGTATGAAACACCATAGGCGGATACAGGAAGTGGATTTCCTGCAAGATACCTTACAAGATCAATTACATGAACGCCCAGATCAATCAAAGGTCCGCCTCCTGAATATCTCTTGTCAGCAAACCATCCGCCAGGTGTCCCGTTCCTTCTTAAATATGAAGCCTTAGCATAGTAAATATCTCCCATGTCTCCTGCTTCAATAAATCGCTTGATTATATCCGTGTCGTTTCCAAAACGTCTGACAAAGCCAATCATTAAAAGCTTGTTGTTATCCTTTGCAGCCTTCTCCATCTCCAGTGCTTCTTCCTGGTTCATTGCCATAGGCTTTTCACACAACACGTTGGCGCCTGCATTCAATGCCGCAATGGTAGCGTTTTTATGTTCACTGTTCCATGTGCAGACACTAACACAGTCAAGCTCCTCCTTTTCAAGCATTTCGTTATAATCCGTATAGTATCTTGGCACATTGTATCTTGCAGCATATGCTTTTACCTTTTCCTCGTCGATATCGCATACCGCCACAACATCCACGCCTTCTATGGCTTTGTATCCATTCATGTGGATGTGACTTATACCTCCCGTGCCAATAATACCTACATTAATTTTCTTCATTATGTTCCCTCCTGATAATATTGCTGTCTTTAATTATATACAAAGGTCTTCTCTTGACTTCCAGATAGGTTTTTGCAAGATACTGACCCAGTATCCCTATTGAAAATAATTGAATACCACTAAGCATAAGGATTATGCTTACCATTGAAGCCCAGCCATAGGCAGAATTATGCCAAATCAGCTGCCTTATTACAACAAATACAATTGCAGCAAATGAAACAAGACAAAGAATAATGCCTATTATTGAGGAAATTGCAAGAGGTACGGTGGAAAAGGCAACTATGCCTTCAAATGAATACAGCAAAAGCTTCCAGAATGACCACTTGGTCTCTCCGTCCACCCTTTTTACATTTTCATACTCCAGCCATTTGGTGTTGAAACCAACCCAGCTGAAGATTCCTTTTGAAAATCTGTTATACTCCCCCACACTAATAATTGCGTCCACCATCTGTCTGGACATAAGGCGGTAATCCCTGGCACCGTCGACAATGTCAATCTTCGTAATTTTTCTCATAAGTTTGTAAAACAGTCTCGCGCAGAAAGACCTTATCTTTGGTTCGCCTATTCTGTTTACCCTTCTTGTCGCTGCACAGTCGTAGCCATCGTGCTTCACTGTTCTGTACATTTCGGATAAAAGTTCGGGAGGATCCTGCATGTCCGCATCCATGACAACCACATAATCCCCGGTTGAATTTTCAAGACCTGCGTACATGGCGGACTCTTTGCCAAAGTTCCTTGAAAATGATATATATCTTACCCTGGAATCCTCTTCTGCCAGCTTTTTTAGAATACCCAATGTTCCGTCAGAGGATCCGTCGTCAACAAACAATACTTCAAACTCTACATCCTTAAATTCTTCCGTCATTACCTTTTTTAGAGCATTCCAGAAATGCGGCAGCGCATCTTCTTCCCTGTAGCAGGGAACAACAACCGATATCTTGTCCATTGCTATCCTCTCTAACTAAATTTTACAACATATTATACCTATATTATCCATTATTTGCAAAGCACTATTTTTTTGTCACCTTGCGTATGATTTTTACAAGAGCAGGTGAGATTGAATTCAAATCCTCATCAGTTATACCACCAAAAAATATCAGAACTTTGAAATAAACATAAACTCCGACAAGAGCCGTGGGCAAAAACGTTACAAGTACTTTCAAATAATTCGCAAGACCAATGGGTGAAAACAGAACATTTAACACAGTGTTTGAAACGTAAGCACACACAATCATGCAAAAGGATGCGATAAGTGGCAGAACAGCCCTTCTCGCAGGATTGACCTTTATGGACACCCTTTTAACCAAATCCCTGTGATTCAGAATCAAAGGTATTGCATATGCGATATATGTAGATATCACAGCTCCATATACATTAAATGTGGGTATCGCTATAAGGATGTAGTTGAGAAGTGCTTTTACAAGCACCGAAATACCCAAATACATTGTACTTTGGAACAGTCTGTTTACACTCTGCATGATGGAGTTCTGAAGATGAACGGTTCCCATCAGGAGAATACTGAAAGACAGGGATGTAAGCAGCATGTGATTGTTGCCAAACCCAAGCAAAGTATATATTTCCTTTGCAAACACAGTCATAGCAAAACTAAGCGGCATAGCTACAATATATAAAAGTTTGAAGCCGTATCCCGCTCTTTCTTCCGTTCCTTTGAAGTCCTGTCTTGCGTAGGAGGCTGTAAGTGCAGGCAAAATGCTGACACAAAGAGCTGAAACCAGAGCCGTCGGCACATTTATAAGCTGTCTTGTAGCAATCATATCGCCATAAAGGGATGTGCTGACTACTTCTGAAAATCCTCCTGCCTGAAGCCTGCCGGCAATCAATGATGCGTCTATTAAATTGCCTCCATACTGTATGCCGGAACTCAATGTTATGGGAATACTGTAATATACAAGTGTCTTGAAAAGCTTTCTGGTTGGCAGGTTCTTGCCTCTCCTGCTTTCCTTTTCAATGTAAAACCTTCGAGAACTCCTGTATCCAACGATAATGGCAAAGGACACAAAAGCTCCAACACTGGTTCCTATTGAGGCTCCTGCAACAGCCCAGACTATGCCATGGTGTTTTAGTCCAATTACACAAATAATGGATACTGCCACATGAACAATCTGCTCAATAATCTGAGACGCTGCAGTTGGTGTCATGTTTCTTTTTCCTTGGAAGTAACCCCGGTATGCCGCCATTATTGAGCAAATCATAATACTGGGAGCAAGAAACAATATGCCCGCCCAGCTGTCCTCGTTATTCATTAAGGCAGCAATGGGTTTTGCGAAAATCGCCATTAGTATGGATGAAACGAGCCCTACAATAATTAGAAAAAATCTGGCAAGTCTGAAAGACCTTTCAGCTTCCCTTGGGTTGTCTTGAGATGTCAGCTCCGACACTATCTTGGATACAGCAACAGGCATTCCCGAAGTTGTAATTACATACACGAAGGCATAAACCTCACTGGCAGCTCCATAAACGCCATACCCGTAGGAGCCACCAAGGAGTTTCCTCATGACAGGGACAAAAAACAAGGATAGAATTTTAACCGCAATACTTGAAAATGACAGAATTGCAAAGCCTCTGCCTATGGATTGACTTTTTTCCTTGGTTCGTGTTTTTGTCGTCATTATCCTGCCCCTGTTAGTGATATTGCATCATTATTTGCTTTCATTGATTATAGCACGGCTATGGTTTTTTATCAATAATAATCAGGGCGGACAAAACAATTCAGTCTATCTGTTTAAATACCTGTCAACAGCCTCAAACAACTCATCGATCAGACTTTGGGCATACTCCTCGTTGAAGCCTTCAACCTGAATCTTGAAACTTGGTCTGTTTTCGTCTGCAAACAATCTGACATGCACATTGTCGTTGTACATAAGAAGACCATCATTAATCTCAAACTTACCTTCATACTGCGGACTGTTTGTAAAATAACTTATAAGCTCCGCCTTCCGGTCGTTGTCACAATATATTTCCCTCTCCTTTTTATAAATCCTGGGCAGTGAAGCGACCATGTTCTTGACTGAGAAGTCCTTGCTTGCACTGTAATGGCAGAGTGCAAGATTGAATGCAAAGTCATCAAACAACATAAGGTATTGCTGATACACTCCATCCACATCCATGTACTCCTCCATCTTTTCCATAATGTCTCCTCTTGAATCACCGCACATGACAATCTCGCTTCCAAAATACTCCGCTACTCTGCTGGCAGAAAGAGAGGAACCCACAGAAACAAATATCGGGGCTTCCTTGTGGTAACTTGCAATAATATACGCAGTTATGGCCTCCTGCTCCTCTTTGGTGTAATTCAAAGGAACCATTCTCAATGCCTTGTACGCCTCGTTAAAGTATTTGTATATGTCGGTAACATAAAAGTCTTCAGGGTTTGTAAGTTCCTTCATAGGTAGCACATTGTGAATGTCAACAAAGGTGTATTCTTCTTTTTCAAATATTGACTTTAGTTTCCTTCTCTCCTTTTTTGACAAATCATTTCCATAACTGTTCAAAAACACAATAACCATACCTTCATCGCCAGTTGGATCGCTCCCTATATACACAGCCCCATCCAATATTCCTTGTCTGCACGTCCATCTTAAGACAGGCAGCGTGATGTCATTCCCTCTCTTGACCTGCAGACCGGTTGAAGCAAGACCCGACTCAAGAGCAAGCAGCATCATCTGTGCATGCCCGGTTCCGTCAGAACTTGTTCCCACGGTAGTGCTCGGACCTAAAAGTGTGCCAAAAGACGCACCTAATCTGGCAAGATACTCCGGATTTATTGAATCAGTTTTAAAGCCAGTAAAACCACTCTGACCAAACTCAAATACGCTGCTTCTTCCTTTTGTAATTGTTCTCGTAACTGTCTTTTCATCCTCTACATGAATATTTGGCCATATTCTGACACCACTCTTTATGACTGAACACTTTCCAACAACAACTTCCTTTCCAACAACGCATTCATACAGAAATGAAGACGATCCTAATTGAACCTTGTCGCAAACAATGCTCTTTTCCACTGTCACGCCTTTTGATACATTTGTATTGTTCCATAGAACGCTGTTTAACACTCTTGCTCCCTTGTCAATTACGGTTCCGTTCCCTATAACGCTGCCGGACAAATGTGCACCGCTATTCACACAACATCCCTTGCCAATATAAACAGGAGGGTTCAATATAACATTGTCTGCAACTATTGCGTTCTTGTCTACCCAGACCCCATTGGAGATTTCAACGGCCTCGGGAATCAGCTTCACGTCCTTGTTCAATGCATCCAGGTTTGCCTTCATGTATGCATGCTTCTCACCAATATCGCACCAGTAGCCACTGGTTTCAAAAGCATAAAAGGGAATATTGGATTCCAATATCTTTGGAAACAAATCTTTTGAAAAATCAAAAAATGTGTTTTCAGGACACATCTCCATTACATCAGGTGAAAGAATGTATACTCCTGTATTGACCCTGTCATTCTTCACCTCGCCCCAGTCGGGTTTTTCTACAAATCCTGTTATTCTTCCACTTTCATCAGCCAATACAACCCCATATTCCAGGGGAACCGGAACCTTCTTCGTTACGATTGTCGCCTTGGAATTTACCTTGTGATGGAAATTTGCAATTTCAGTCAAATCCATGTCAGTTATTGCATCGCCGCTAATAACAATGAAAGTGTCATCCAGAAATCCTTTGCAATTCTTGACACTGCCACAGGTACCAAGCGGCTCTTCTTCTATGAAATATGTGAGTTTTACCCCATATTCACTTCCATCTCCGAGCTCCGACTTTATTTCACCAGGCATGTAGTGGAGCGTTACTGCAATATCAGTAATGCCGTGTTTTTTTAATAAAACAACAATATGCTCAATGACACTGGTTCCAAGAATGGGAACAAGAGGTTTGGGTCTTTCACTGGTCATGGGACGCAGTCTGACACCTTCACCTCCAGCCATGATAACTGCCTTCATACAAAAAAACACAACCTTTCTCATGTTATGGTTGTGTTATTTTGCCTCATTTCCTTAACTTTTATTCAAAATTGTTCTTCTTACCATATCCAGCGCAGTAACAGCACTCATAGTTCTTATTCTTTCCCGGTTGCCCGAAAAGCGGAACTCGGACACCTCAGTAGCACCACCATATGAAACCCCTATATACACAAGTCCCACAGACTCGCCATCGGGTCCTGCATACCCTGTAATGGATACTCCCACATCACATCCTGTTTTCCTGCATGCTCCATCTGCCATTTCCCTGGCAGTCTGACTGCTTACCGCACTGTAAGTTTCTATGGTACTCCTTTCAACTCCCAGTGCACGGATCTTAGATTCTTCACTGTAAGTAACAAATCCGCTGTGAAAAACGTGCGAACTTCCAGGTATGGATGTCAGCAACTGTGCCAGCACGCCTCCTGAACAGGATTCTGCGGTAGCAATTTTCAAATTTCTTTCCTTGAGAAGCTTGAAGACAACATACTCCAATTCATCATTTTCCGTTGTATAAACATTGTCACCCAATATTTCACATATCTTATTCACCATATCATTTACCAAAACCTCTGGATTGCTGCCTCCTTCATTACTGGCAGTAACCCTGATGGTAACTATGCCGTCCTTTGCATAAGTAGCTATGGTGGGATTCGTTTGGGACGACACAATATCGTATATTTTCTGCTCTACCATGGATTCGCCCATGCCTACTATTCTTATATATTTCGAAAAAAGCCTTCCCAATTGTTTTTCTTTGAAGTATTTCATTACCTTGTCAAACATGGGTATTAGTTCCTTGGGAGGGCCAGGCAGCATTACAATCACCTTGTCGTCCTTTTCCACAATGCATCCCGGTGCGGTTCCCATGTCGTTTTCAACAATTATGCTGCCTTCAGGAAAATACGCCTGTCTCAGGTTGCTTTCAACAAGAACCCTCCCCCTGTCTTCAAAGTATTTCCTTATTCTTTCGCTGCTTCTATCATCAAGAACTAATTTCAGACCTAAAAAATCCGCCACAATCTCTTTTGTAAGGTCGTCTTGTGTTGGGCCAAGTCCGCCCGTGGTTATTACAACATCGCATCTTTCAAAACCAATTTTCAAAGCTTCCTTAATTCTTCCAGGATTATCACCAATTACACTGTGATAAAACACTCCCACACCGCATTCAGGAAGCCTACTTGAAATATATTGGGCGTCTGTGTTTACAATCTGACCCATTAAAAGCTCCGTGCCTATAGATATAACTTCACACTTAAGCATATACGTCTCCTTGACCTTTTTGTATAGAATAGCACTTTTTTCTTACTTTTTCAATCAAAAAAAGAGCTGCCGCATTATTGCGACAGCCACAATATCATTATGATGCCAAGTCAAGACAGGACCCTTTCTCTTTGTATACGAGGTCGTAGTTTGCAAGCATCCCCTCTATGAATATTCCATATCCCGTGCTTGGATCGTTGACCATGACATGAGTCACTGCGCCTACAAGTTTTCCGTTTTGGATTATCGGGCTTCCGCTCATGCCCTGAACAATACCTCCTGTAGCATCCAAAAGTTCTTTATCCGTAATCTTTAGAACAATACCTTTTGGACTCTTTACCTTCGTCTTGTTTACCTTCGTTATCTCTATCTCATACTCTTTCGGCTTTCCGTCACCTATGGTCGACAGAATTACAGCCTTGCCTTCCCTGACCTGGTTGTAGGATCCGATATACATTTCCCTGCCTGCAATATCTGCAAAGCCTTCCTTTGACATGATGCCAAAAATACCTGTTTCGCTGTTTACAAAGACATTGCCAATTACTCTTTCAGTGTCAGTGAAGCATCCCTTGAGTTCTCCTGGACATCCGGGTATCCCTTTAGTTATGTCGAGTATGGTGGCCTTGTACATCTCTCCCTCTGAGACCTCAAATATCCTCGCTGTGTTGTTATCGGATATTCCATGTCCAAGAGCTCCAAAGAAGCCTGTCTTCTTGTCATAAAAGGTAAGTGTGCCTATGCCAGCGGCACTGTCCTTTATCCAAAGTCCCAGACGCATTTTGCCACTTTGACCATCAATGCAGGTCTTGCTGACAATTTTCATTATGGTTCCCATTCTTTCTATAGTAAAGGTGTGTTCCTCCTTATTGCTCTCCTCAATCAAAGAAATCAACTCATCACAGTCATTGACCTCTTTGCCGTTTATCTCAAGGATTCTGTCACCTATCCTGAAACCACTGTCTCTTCCCGGAGTTACATAGATGTTTTCCTTCGACAAAAACCCTATATATCCAGTTATCAAAATGCCCCTTGACTTGAGCTTTATGCCAATGGGAGTTCCACTGACGTAAACTTTTTTACCGGGCACCACATTTACTTCAAGGTTCTTGATTGGAAGGACTCCGAAAGCTTTTGCTGTTGCACCAACACCGTCCGCCGATGCATTCACAGATACAAAAGAGCTGTTATCCAAGTCAGAGCCTTCTACAATGGTCAGAGAGTCCGGCAATAAAAAAAAGTTAAAAATTAATAAAGCTGATATAAAGGGCAAAATCACGCCAAACAATATAACAGCTGTTTTTTTCCATCGAGGCAACCCCATTAATTAACCTCCCCTGCTTTATTGTGGAAAACACATGTATATGTTTCACCATAAGCTATTATCTCCGAGGAGGTTTGTTTTAGACAATATAAATATTGCTATAGATAAAATTGTTTAGATGTATTCCTCTATCATTTTTCTGGCATGTGCTTTGGTTATCTCATTCTCCGCATTGCCGTCCAGCAGTCTTCCAACTTCTTCAACCTTTTCATCAAAACTTAAAGTTTTTGCCTCTGTAATTGTCTTATCCTTCACAGTTGTCTTGCTGATATAAATATTGTTGTCAGCAATGGCTGCAATCTGGGCAAGATGTGTTACACAAATAACCTGATGCTTTTTGGAAATAAGTTTCATTTTTTCACCAACTTTTCTTGCAGCCTGACCGCTTATACCAATGTCAATTTCATCAAATATCAAAGTCGGAATATTGTCCACATCAGCAAGAATGGTCTTTATTGCCAGCATGATTCTGGACAATTCGCCGCCGGATGCTATTCTTGCCAGAGGTTTTGTGGGTTCTCCCAGATTTGCAGAAACCAGGAACTCCACATAATTGAGTCCGTTTTTCTTAAAATTGGGATATCCCAGTTCATTACTACTCTCATCAAAATCTATTTTAACCTCAAAGGATGCATTTTTCATTTCCAAATCATGCAATTGTTCTACAATATTTTTTGCCAAATCAACAGCGGCTTTTTTTCTAAGTTCATCCAACTTTTTGCACAAATCAAAAAGTTCTTCAGACAACTTGTCCATTTCCTTTGTATACTTTTCAATCATATACTCGCTGTCCAAAAGCTCGTTAAGCTTTTCCTGAGCTTCTTCCTTATACCTTATTATATCCTCAATAGTACCACCATATTTTCTCTTCAGCCTGTTAATAATGTCCAGTCTCTCTTCGATGGAATCCAACTCAGACATGTCAAGATCCATATTATCCTTTTCATTTCTAACAGCATTCGAAATATCTTCAACCTCATAAAACACTGCCTCAAGTCTGGACATAATTTCCTTGTAAGCATCTCCAAAATCCTCAATCCTCGACACTGCCTGCAATGCGTTTTCCAGCTTGTCCAAAACTGAATTCTCCGATTTTAGATCCTGATAAGCATCATTAAGAGACGTTACAATCCTTTCCATATTTGATAAAATATTTTTTTTGGTCCTTAACTCCTCATCCTCATTTTCATACAGCTTTGCATTCTCTATCTCATCAATCTGATATTTAAGCAAATCGATGGTTCTTTCTCTTGCTTTAGGATCTCCCGCCAGATTGCCCAGTGCGTTATGTATTTCATTAAATTTTGAGAGTTTTTCGCCATACTCAATCAAAACCTTGCTTAGTTTTGCTCCTGCATACATGTCCAGCAATAGTATATGTGAGTTAACCCTCATCAAGGACTGGTTGTCATGCTGCCCATGTATGTCAATCAATACCTCTCCTATCTCCCTAAGTATGGACAAGGTTACCGTCCGACCGTTTATCCTGCATATATTTCTTCCGCTACTTGTAATCTCACGGAACAAAAGAAGCGTATGATCCTCTTCCTCTTCAATACCAAGCTCCTCCAGTTTTTCAGACACAAAGGGCTCATTAACAAAGAATACCGCTTCCACGGACCCACTGTCAGCACCTGTGCGTATAGTATCTCTTGAAGTCCGTCCTCCAAGCACACAACCAATGGAGTCAATAATTATTGACTTTCCAGCCCCGGTCTCTCCAGTAAGACAGTTCATATTTGGTTTGAACTCTATTGAAATGTCATCTATCAAGGCAATATTTTTTATGTTAAGCTGTACTAACACACTATACCCCCTTTAGGTTTGAGCATTACCGTTTTTCGTCTGTCTTTCTGCATTTTTCCTTCTTAGGACGGAATAAAAGTCGGGCGGATCCATCCTGATTATCTTTATGTGACTGTCTACAAGACAACATTTTACAACATCATCTTTTTCCAACCTGTATGAAAGGTGCCCATCACAAATGGCATAGGCAGATTCATGCTCCCTGTGGAGCTTTACCTCTATAACAGAACTCTTGCCAAGTATTATTGATCTGCCTTCCACCATGTGTGCATTCAAGGGTGTAAACACCATTACTTCATTGCCGGGCTCCACTATAGGACCTCCTGCGGACAAAGAATATGCTGTCGAGCCTGTCTGTGTGGACAGAACAACACCGTCTCCTGGATAGGTGTCCACATAGTGGCTGTTTGCATATACTTCAAGATACAAAACCTTGGACAGTATTTCCCGAGCTATAACGCAGTCATTTATGACATGACATGAAAAGACCTCAACGTCATCCCTTGTTACAACTATTTTCATTACCTTTCTTTCCTCAACAATATAGTCATTCCTGACTAATCTTCTTGCAGTTTCATCAATATCATGCTTGTCAATTTCAGTAAGAAAACCAAGCGTGCCAAGGTTTATCCCTATTACCGGGATATCTCTTTTCAAGGCTTGTGAAGCAACTTTCAAAAAGGTACCGTCTCCACCAATGCTTACAAGCACGTCGGCATTGTCATACACATATGTATCGTCACCATAGCAAAGAGGGATTGCGCCTTCCCTTTCTATTGCTAGGGCAAGCTGTCTTACCGTATCATCACATTGTTTATTATTCTTGTTGCAAATTATTCCAATCCTGATGGTATTCAACTCCCTGAATCAAGTTCTGTCAGAAATTATAATTTATCTATTACAACTTTTCAATCATGTCTATTGCAGCATCGGCAATACTTTGCACATCCATGCCATATCTTTTAAAAAGGGCATCAATGCTTCCATGAGGTATTGGACTTGATGGGAATCCAATAATCCGGCATGGTTTCTGTATGCCTTCTTCTGCCATTTGACATACAACGCTGCTGCCAAAACCCGAGACCTTGACTCCGTCCTCAAGGGTCATGTAGCACTTTGCCTTCGATACAAGATCCTTTATCCCCGATACATCCAATGGATTTGCAAACCTTGCATTGAATACATTCACATTATATCCTTTTTCCTTAAGAAAATGTGATGCCTTCAATGCAGTTCCAACCATTTTCCCAATTGCAATAAAAACTATATCGTAATTGTCCTTTTCTTCTTCCATTAGGAGACCTTGTCCAATAATACACGGATTGTCTGCCAAAAACTTTCTGTCGTACTCATACTCATCATAAGCAGGATACCTGATTACAAAAGGACCCTTATCGTATTCCAGAGCCATATCCATAAGTTGTATCTGCTCCTCTATGCAGCACGGCGCCGCTATAGTAATATTTGGAATATGAGTCAAATACGCCATATCATATATTCCCTGATGCGTCTCTCCATCCATTCCGGATATTCCAGCTCTGTCCACAGCTATGACAATGGGTAATGACTGCAGTGCCGCATCATGCAACACCTGATCATATGCTCTTTGCAAAAATGTAGAATACATCGCCACAAACGGCTTAACTCCTGTTGTAGCCATTCCGGAAGCCATGGTGATTGCATGCTGCTCTGCAATTCCCACATCATAGAACCTGTCCGGATATTTCGCCAGAAAGTCAGACAATCCGGTTCCGTTCTGCATTGCTGCGGTAATTGCTATAACTCTTTCGTCCTTTTCAGCAAGTTCGCACAAATGATTTGAAAAACTTTTTGAGAAGGATATTCTTTTTTCACTGTAAACTTCTCCCGTTTCCTTGTCAAAAGGTCCCACACCATGGAATTTGTCAGGATTGTCTTCAGCAATCTTGTAACCGTATCCTTTTTTGGTAACCACATGCACAATGACAGGACCGTACATAAAGTCAGCTTTCTGCAATGCATCCCTTATCGCTTTAATATTATGTCCGTCCACCGGCCCAATATATTTGAAACCAAGTTCTTCAAAAATCTCTCCGGGAATAACAAGGATTTTAATGGACAACTTGAATTTCTGGATCAGCTTTACAAGCTTTTCGCCTATAAAAGGAATCTTGTACAAGGTGTTCTTCAAACCCTTTTTGATGCGAATATATGAGCGTCCGGTTCTGATTTTTCCCAAATAACGCGACATGCCGCCTACGTTTCTTGATATGCTCATTCCATTGTCATTGAGAATAATGACAAAATCATTAAAAACCCTGGCAGCGTCATTCAAAGCCTCAAATGCCATTCCGCCAGTAAGTGCTCCGTCACCTATGACGGCTATGCATTTTGACTTTCCTTTTTGCAGACCAAGTCCGCGCATTATGCCAAGCGCTGCCGATATGGATGTGGAACTGTGTCCAGTATTGAAAGCATCTGCAGGATTTTCCTCTCTTTTGGGAAAACCGCTAATGCCGTCAAGCTGCCGCAAGGTGGCAAGCTCCTTGTTTCTACCTGTAAGTATCTTGTGAACATAACATTGGTGACCCACATCCCATACGATTCTGTCCTTGTAAGGGTTCCAGACCGTATACATGCCGAGGGTCAGCTCAACAATACCCAAATTGGATGCAAGATGTCCGCCATTCTTGCTTACCACATCCACCAGCCTCTGTCTTATCTCCTCGGCCAGCTCATCAAGGGTTTCTATGTCAAGCTTTGGCAAATCTTCAGGTAGATTAAGTTTGTCAAGAAGACTCCCCATTAAATTCCCTTCCTTTTAATTTTCTCGCTTCAAAAGATAAACAGCAAGCTCCTTTAAAAACTTGCCCTTTTCTCCCAGTTTTTCAGCATAACCAATTGCCTTGTGTGTCAGTTCTTCGAGAAGTTCCTCGCAATACTCAAGTCCGTAAATCGTCACAAACGTGGTCTTGTTCTTCTCCACGTCCCTGCCGGTATTCTTCCCAAGAGTCTTTTCATCTCCTATACTGTCAAGTATATCATCTTTTATTTGAAATGCCACTCCTATTGTCTCCACATAGTTTATCAGGATTTCGGCATTTTCATCCTCCATGCAGTTAGCAGCCTCAAGTGCAACCAAAACAGGCGCCTTCAAAAGACACCCTGTCTTGCCCTTGTACATGGTTTCCAGGACCTCTTTTGAAACCTCTTTGCCTTCGGACTGGATGTCAATAATCTGTCCTCCAATCATTCCTTCCGTTCCAGACATGACACTTACCTGATGCAGCATTCTCAACCCCCTTGTTGGATGCTCCATATCTATTGCCTTTTTACTCATTACCTCAAAAGCCTTGTTTAAAAGAGCATCTCCTGCAAGAATTGCAAGAGCCTCCGAAAACTCAATATGGCAAGTGTTCCTTCCCCTTCTAAGTTTGTCATTGTCAAGGGCTGGCAGGTCGTCATGTATGAGAGAATACGTATGTATCATCTCAATGGCACATGCAAACGGCATCACAGTGTCCTTGTCTATATCAAGTATTTCTGCACATGCAAGCAGAATAACAGGCCTTATCCTTTTCCCTCCAGCAAGCAGGCTGTATCTCATCGCCGTGTATATATCTTTTTGCAGGTTGTCTTTTTCAACAACCAGCTTGTCCAGATTTTCATTTATCTCATCAACAAATTCATCAAACTTTTTTTCAAATGTCACTAAAAACTTCCTCCTCGGTAACTACTCCATTGTTTTCTGTTATTGCGGTAACTATTTTCTCATAAGAATCCAGTTTGGCTTGACAGTAATTAATTAGTTTCACGCCCTCCTGATATTTTGCAATAGTCTCCTCAAGAGGTAATTTGCCACTTTCCATCGTTTTTATAATCTCCTCAATTTTGGCAAGAGCCTCTTCAAAACTCATTTCCTCATTCATTATTATTCTCCCTCCTTGCATCAAAGCTTCCGTCCTTTACATGAATCTCAAAAACTTCACCCTCGGAAATATCTGAAACAGAATCAATTACCTTGCCGTCTTTTTTCCTGGCTACACTGTATCCTCTTTCCAAAATCTTGTACGGATCCAGTTGATACAGTACATCATTCAAACTGTTGAATCTTTGCTTTTTCATTTCAAAACCATAAGAAAACAAACTGTTTAGCTTGTCCGCCATAACACCAAGATTCATATTCTCCCTCTGAATTATATCCAATGGCCTTCTGAAGACCGCAGAGTGCTTTACTCTGTCCAACTCCTTTCTTTTCAGCAGGATATTCCCCAGCGGAATATCCTGTATCTTGTTAAAGTAGGTCTCCAAAGTATACTTAAGATGCCTAAGCTCCGGCACTGCAAGTTCTGCGGCAGCAGAAGGCGTAGGGGCTCTCAAGTCCGCTGCAAAATCCGAAAGTGTGAAATCCGTTTCATGTCCAACGGCTGATATTACAGGAATTGAACATTCACTTATTGCTCGTACTGTCCTTTCTTCATTAAAAGCCCACAGTTCCTCCATGGAACCTCCACCTCTTGCCACAATCAAAACATCGCATATTCCAAGCCTTTCTGCAAGTTTCAAGGCATTCTCAACTTGATAGGAGGCCATCTCTCCCTGGACCTGTACTGGAAACAGTACAATTTTCATTGTTGGAAATCTTCTGTAGGTTACATTCATTATGTCTTTAATAACTGAGCCGCTTTTTGATGTAACTACACCTATACATGACGGAAGAAAGGGTATTTTCTTCTTTCTTTCGGAATCAAACAACCCTTCCTTTTGAAGTTTCTCCTTCAATTGCTCGTATGCGATATGTAAGGCTCCCAAACCAAAGGGTTCCATTGTATCTACATAAAACTGATAGCTCCCATCCCTTTCATATACTGAAACGCTGCCGTAAGCCAGCACTTTCATCCCATTCTCGGGCTGGAACTTCAGGCGAAGGTTTCTACTTCTAAACATGACGCAGCGGATGAGGCCTTCAGGGTCTTTAAGGGTAAAATATGAATGGCCGGTTGTATGGAGCTTGTAGTTTGATATTTCTCCAACAATCCAGATATTGGTGAGATTTCTGTCATTCTGCAGAAGTGTTTTGATATATGAGTTTATTTGGCTGACTGTAAAATATTTATCCATTTGCACCCTCTATCTCGCTGATAATGCTGGCAAGTATGCCGTTTATAAACGAGCCTGCGCCGTCATGACTGTACTTTTTCGCAAGCTCTACAGCCTCGTTTACCGAAACACTGAAGGGTATGTCCTCTCTGTATAGTATCTCGTAGACAGCCACCCTTAAAATTGCCACATCAATGCGGGCCATTCTTGAAATGGTCCAGCCTTTTGCGTGCTTGTTTATCATGGTGTCCAATCTATCCAGATTATCAAACACACCATCCAAAACATTTTTCAAATAGGGCATGTCCAGTTCTTTTGTATAATTCAAATCATTCTCTTTCTCAGTATCGTCATCGTCAAA
Source organism: Clostridiaceae bacterium (assembly GCA_012838385.1). Classification (GTDB taxonomy): domain Bacteria; phylum Bacillota; class Clostridia; order UBA1212; family DUPL01; genus DUPL01. Next base: position 14,845 of record DUPL01000041.1, on the reverse strand, counting down.
GTATTGGGCATTATCAATAAATGTGGAGATCATTGCCTCCGTCATTATCTCTTCATCAGGCTGAAAACCTTGTTGAAATATCATTTTTACTGCTGCATCTCTTGACTCTCGTCTTCCCATTAAACAACTTCCTCCATTATATTATCTGTATGATCCGGGTGGTAGTATTTTATCCAACAAATTCTTTATGAAATCCTTGTCTTTCTGTATCTTCTTTCCAACATAATTTCCAACAAGCATGCAGAATATTAAAAACAGGGTTCTGAATATCCCTAAAAACACAAAACTAAGTCCTATCAACAGACCTATAATGGTGCCGTTTATGCTGTGGAAATTTCTCCGGTAGAATTTATAAATCCGTTTGAACATGACACCCTCCTAACTCTGAGTGGCCGTATAAACGCTGTCCACACTCACACTTATGTTCTGCACCTCAAGATCCATGGTAACTTCAACAGAGCCCTTGATTCTATCTTGAATGCTTTTGCAGAGGTTCGGCACGTGCACGTCTGGCATTACCGACAGTTTCACTATTATATTTACTTTATCCTTCTTGAAATATGCTTTCGCTTTGGCATCCTTTACACCCTGGAATCTTCTGGACAGGGAGTTTGCAACATTTTCAATGGCAGTAGTGGAAATCCTGACAACTCCCGACTCATTCTCGGTTACCAGATATTTTGACGATCTGGTGTTTTTGATTCCGGAGGTCAGGAAGAACACATTCAGACACAAGAAAACAAGACCGATAATAAACAACATAATGTCATACCTGTTTGATTGAAAAAAGTTTGCGTTAGTGTACTCGATAATGTATTCCATCAATATCTTGTTGCCAAAAGGCGAAATCATAATAACAGCGCTTGCAACCGACGCTAAAAATGCATAAATTACCGCCAAAACCCTAAACAGATAATTACTCACCAAAATCCACTCCTTGTACATGTATATTGACTACCGGAACCGAGATGCTTGTAAGCGCCTCCACAGTATCCTTTACCTTCTCTTGTATCTTCCAGGCAAGATCAGGTATCCTGTATCCATACTTCACAATTACATACAAATCTATCGTTGTTTCATCATTCTTTGTTTCAACCTTCACACCTTTGGCAGGATTCTCCCCTCCAAAGGCTTCTACCAGACCACCGGCTATTCCAGGACTCATGGAAGCAACCCCCTCCACTTCGGAACAGGCAATCCCCGCTATAACGGCTATAACCTCGTCCGTTATGAGTATGTCTTCCTTGTCATTTTCTTCGGGATAACCATTCATCATATTGTCATCATCAAAGGACTTGTCCAAGTTTAATCCCCCTAGTATCTGTTTACGCAGATAATTATAACACATTATGACAAAACAGTCATAATAAAAAGTAAAAATGGCGCAATGCAAACTACACTGCGCCACCTCTACATATATGTCTTACATTCTTCAACTTATGTTCTTGACTACGATCTGATCAAGAGTTGCTCCTGTGGTGTCAATTGCTATGCCTGCAAGTACCATCACTTCCTGCTCGGTAAGCTCTTCAGCCATGACTGTCACATAAATATATCCATCTTCATCAAGCTCTACAATGACTTCCTCATAACCTCTTCCTTTAATGGCAGTCTCCATGTCGGATTCAAGTTCGATCATCATCTCAATGGCATCCTTAAGCTCCATGGCCTGCACCTTTTCTTCCTCCGATGATTCCGTATCATCAATAACTGCAGCACACTCCGCTACCAAAAGACTTCTTTTGCTCTCTCTTTCCAATCTTGCTCCAGCAAAGAACTCCTCCGCATCCAGAATGGTCTCATCGAGATAATCGTCAGGATCATTCACTATGAGACCCTTCTTGTCGTCATCCTTGCCTGCCGCCTTGTCCTTGTTGTTCCTGATATTCTGAAATATGGCAGCTGCCAGAAGTACCAGACATATGCCAAGCGCTATCAACCGTTTTGTTTTAAGACTCATCATAACCCCTCCATCAAGCTCAATAAACTTCTAATTATACATAAATATATGATGCGTGTCAGCTCTTCATGCTAAGAATTTCAACCCTGTGAGGCTCAATTCCATATAAGGCTACCAAGGCATTCATAATGCGCTCCTTAACCACATTACTCCTGGCGCCTTGGGCAGATACCACTATTCCTTTCACCTTCGGATACACAACCTTAAGAACCACAGTGCCGTTGTTGTCAAAGACATCCTTTCTCTCCCTGTAATCATTCTGCTTCCTCTTGCCTCCCTCGGAATCCTGCTCCTCAAGGTTTGATTCGTTCTTTTCGCTGTCATAAGCAGGAACCAGCTCACAGGACTCATCCACGTATACCAGAACTTTCACTTTCCCAACACCTTCAATGGTTGAAAGCAAATCCTCCATCTGCTTTTGAAGATAGTTTGCGTATTCATCAGGCCCCATAAGCTCCATGCCGCTTTCAATTTCTGATATGCCTGGTGTTTTGGTCGCCTGGGGCAAAAACATTTTAGGCGACTCTTTGCCCCCCGAAACGTCAAGCAACATGTTCCCCAGAATAATCAACAAACACCCAACCACCACCATTATAATTATCTTCTTGTATTTGGTGACAAACCCTTTTATCACTTCAATATTGTTTTTAAGATCCATTTTCCACACCCCGTTTCAAACCCAGTCTATTGATATATTCTTCTCATCAACTCCAAGAAGAAGAGACACAACATATCTTATCTCCTTCTCCTTTTCCTTCTTCTCCTCACTTATCTTCTTTTCACCTTCCTCATCCTTGTGTTTCTTAACTTTGATTCCATCCGTACCTATAACAATCTTGTCAATCTTATCAATTGGCTTTACAATACTCTTTTTCTCCTTTTTGCCATCCTCCAGCCTCACATTACATGAAACTGATGCAACAAATCCAAAACTGTCCGATTCAATATCCCTGTTAACCACAATCACTGTATCGCTCACAACTCCAATTCCCATCAAGGCATCGTTAACCTCTTTTTCAAGTCTGTTGACGTATTGATTCATAACCTCATCCGTATACATATTGTATTCCTCAGCATCCTTCACACCTGCAAGCAGTTCCGAATATGCCAGATTGACTTGTATCTTGTTGTTATTGATGTTCTTGAAAAAACCGTCCGCCAGATCTGTCAGAGGAGAAATAATCACTGCGAGAAAAACAAACCCAAAGGCTACCTTGCATGTTTTCTTGATATTTCCATCCGGCACCAGCTGCAAAAGCATGGTAAGAAGAAATGAGGATACAATTATTGTAAACAACCACTCTTTCATAACGACCTCCCAAGAGAAACCATGACGGCAATATTTATAATATACATTACACCAAGCAGTGCTGTGATTGACATTATCATGGACAATGCATCAGCAACCAGTGTAATCACCTTGCTAATCTTTTCATGAGCAACCGGTGATACAAAAACGACAGCCAGCCTGTACAATATTACAATTGACAAAATCTTAATAAACGGAGAAAGACACGCCACAAATACCGCTGCCATGACCCCCACGCCCCCTGCATCCTTAAGTATACCTGCTCCTGAAAACACCAGGTCCGCAGACTCGGCCAGGTATCTTCCCACCACAGGCACCATGCTTCCCGCATATTTTAATGTTCTCGTACTTATGCTGGTAAAACTATTTGCCACTATGCCGGACACAGAGGCGCTGCAGGCAAACACCACCATCGTAATACCCAATATCCAGTTGAAGGTGCTTCTTATTATTGTTCTTATTCCGGTTACACTGAACTTGTCCGATATGACCTCGCAGAATCCCAGAGCTCCGAATATAACGGCCAGAGGCAGCAGTATGCTTTTAATTACCAAAGTCACTGACTGGGCAATAATCAGAAACACCGCTCCCTGGCTGTTTAGTGAAACAGCAGACAGAATTGGAATGGACGCCACCGTAATAGCTGACATCTTGGTCATGGCTTCGTTGGCAAGACCTACAACTTTGACAAAATCAGCTACTGCAGGCACTGCCAGTATTGCAGCTGCCACAATCAGCACCGTTTCAGACCAGGAGGCCTTGTCCGGAGCAGATACGGAGAAAATAAATACAGTAAGATATGTAATCCCGATAATGTATAATACCGTATCCACATTCCCTGCAAGATTCTTAAACAACTCACCCATAACCTTCAACAGTATCTCGCCAAAGGACAGATTCATCCTTCCCTCCATGGCATTCTCCATAATCGCAACAGGGTCAAGAAGCCCTTCCCATAAACTTCCCGCCGTATCCAACTTGTCCTTAAGTTCGTTAATAACCGTGTTATCCATAATGTCACCTGCCCTTAAAACAGAGTCTTCAGCGTGGACAAAAGTTTTACAGCCAGTGGCAAAGCCAGCCATACAATGAATATCCTGCCCGCAAGCTCTATCTTGCCTGCTATTGCTGTTTGCTCCTCGTCCTTGCAGGTGGACGAGGCAAACTCTGTTACGTATGCTATTCCCATAATCTTCATTAGAGTAACTGCTTCTTCTCCTGAAAGGTTTGCACTGCCATAGATGCCTGAAAGTGAATTTATAACGGACGCAAGCCTGTCTGTAAGAATTCCAAATATCATAATGCAGCCCATTATCGTCAGCGGAATCGTTAGCTCCGATTTGGTGTTTTTTAATAAAATTACCATTATAGCTGTAAATAAACCGATGACAACAACCTTTACAATATCCTCAAACATGACCTATCCCCTTTCAAAACCTGAACAAGTTCTTCAGGGTGTCAAACAAACTTGAAATCTCTCTTGCCATGATAACCAGCACCACAACCAAACCCGCCAAGGTTACCATCAGCGCCTGCTCATCCCTGCCAGATTGCTTCAAAAGTGAATTAAGTATCGCCACTATAATTCCAAGGGCCGCAATTTTGAAAATAAGATCTATGTCCATGATCAGTCTCCTTTACTTACCACAGAATTACAGATAATATGACGGATGCGGCGATGCATATTTTCGTCACTATACCGCCATCCCTTGTATTTATCTCTTCTGCCTTTTTTTCAAGCTCGCCAAGCCTCTCGATTACGTTATTTATAACCTCAGACTGAATCTCCGTCTTTGAATTCCCCAATACCGCCCCTATTTCATAAAGGGCAGTCTTGTCTTCAGCTTTTAAATAAAATGAGCCTTCAAAACTGTCAACAGCCTTGCTCCAAGCTTCATGTACTTCCATGCCTTTAACAAGGTTTTCTGCAGCACATGCAAACAGATCCCTTCCTCCTTCGTTTTTATACATGGCAAGACTGCATGCCATAAGTCCATCCTCCAGAATACTGTATGTATTTATCTGGTTTATAAGATACCTAAGAGCATTCTGCAAAGACGACAATATTCTGACCCGTTCCTTCAACGATTTTTTTATTGTATTCCCTAAAATCAAGGATGAAGATATGATTAGAACGCATCCACCAATTTTTAAAGCATATACAGCATAACCCATAAGCGCATCTACCTTCCCCTCTTTACAATTCTCTCCAAAGTTCCGGGACCGTTCCGGCTGCTCAAAATGATGTATGTTTCAAAAACATTGTTTCCCTCCAACTCCCTTATCTCAGGCCGTGACTCAACATCTTCCAAGCTGTAGCCGTGGGCTGTGGCAATAATCCGTACACCAGCATTCATGGCTGCCATGACAGCACCAGCGTCCCCGGGACCTCCAATTTCATCAGTGATAATGATATTGGGGGACAATGCCCTGAGCATCATGAAAATACCTTTTGTTTTGGGACAGGAATCATATACATCAGTACGTAATCCCACATCATTGGACGGAACCCCTCTTGCAACCGCTGCAATCTCGCTTCTTTCATCCACAATTCCAACATTTACCCCAACAAAGTCAGGGGAAGTTGTCCCAGTAGATAAAAGTCTTGCCAAATCCCTTATTATCGTTGTCTTGCCGGAGCAAGGTGGGGAGATTATGAGAGTATTGTATATGTCTCTTGGATTTCGTATGATATAAGGGAGGAATATTCTTGCACAGTCCTTTATCTGTCTTGAGATGCGAATATTGAGGCTGGATATGTCGCGCATGTTGCCATCAGGGAGAATTCGTCCCGATATACCTACTCTGTGTCCGCCTTGCAGCGTTATGAATCCATTTTTAATATCTTCTGCATAGGCATAAACCGAATACCTGCAAAGCTGGGTAAATATGAGGGAAATCTCATGATAGTTCGGTTTGTAAGCAGAGTTTACGTCACCGGTCTGTCCCCTTTGCGTTATCATGTAATGGACTCCTCTTGATACAACTATCAAAGGAAGACCTGCCCTTATTCTAATCTCCTCGGCATTGTCAAATACATGAGCTATATTCACATAAGCCTTTTGAAGTATCGAGCCTGTCTCTCCTCCGATTTTGTCTAGTATCTCTTCCTTCACCTTTCTATCCAACACACTTCACACCTCCTTGTTGCAGCATGTCCCAACCCATGGTTTGTACTATTATATTAATGAGGCTGTACCGTTATTACCAAAAAGGGCAAAAAAAAGAGCCCCTATTCAAGGCTCGCGATGAATTCATCAACAAACTTTCTTATGTAGTCTCCTCTCAATCTTGCGAAGGTCTTTAGCTGTTCAATCCTCCACAGCCATTCGCTTTCGTCACCTCCATGGTATTTCCAGAATATCCCGATGTCAGTTCTCCAATCATTCCTCATCTCAAAAAGCAAAGCATCAACCAGTTCAGGAGTTATTCTGTTACAAAAACCCAATAAATAGCTTAGAAATCTTTCTCTGAACTCCTGGTTATCAAGACATGAATTTAAAACCTCACCCAAACACGGACCTTTGGTCATCCTGTTGCCAAGAACATCTCTCAGGGTGTTGTCGAAATAATCTACAAAAACATTTCTGTAGTCCATATCCTTTATTAAAAAGCGCCATTTTCCATTTCTGCCTTCAAAACTCTTGCTGGGTATTCCCCTATACCTCCAAGCAAGTACATTGTTGTGCGGCCAATCCGTGTTCCTTATATATATCTGATAAGCCATGTACTCAATAAAGTTGTTCACATCAATGACTTCTTCCATTTCAGAAATATCATGCACCGACCAGTCTGTATTTACTAGCATTGACATGTCTTCTTCAAATTTGCTTACTGCAGTTTCCGAACCGTAAGAAGAGGTATAAATGAAGCCCTTGCTCTCATAGGTAATTCCCACCATGTCAACAAACTCACTAGGAATACAATACCTTGACTCAATATAATCTCCATCCATGGACTCCCTTATGTTCATTAAAGAATAATATTTACCATTTATGTATACCGTACAGGGAGTTCCTTCCTGCCAGTCAAGTCCCATTTCCCTGGCCAGTCTGTGCAGAAAAACATCCTTGAACATAATGCCGGTAAAATCATTGCCCGAGTTTCTAAAAATAAGTTTGTCAAACTCTTTTATTGGTCTTCCATAATTGTCTTCCAAACCTTCAAAAATTTCAAACTCTATTTTACCCTTTCCATATTTCTTTCTGGCATATATCTTCAAAGATTTTACAGAAAAATGTCTGGATGCTCCTCCATTTATTCTTAAACCCACCTTCTGGTCAACAACCAGATTTCCCATAATGTCAAATATCTGTATATGGGCTTCTCTTTCCCATTCAATGCCTTTTTGTAGATAGTTTCTTGGGAAATGGCTGTTAACACTTCTTTCAGGGTTCCTTTTTCGTTCATCATCAAAAGTTTTCCCTTTAATAAAAATACCTTCCTCATATCCATACAAGCTCTCTTCGTCTATGCAGATACTAACAAAATATTTACCGTATAAAGTTCTTTCTCCTATTATGTACGTAAAGGTATATACATCAGTCACACATTCATTTTTCTCGTTAACGGCGATAGCCCTGATAATTGTAATTCTCACAGGATCCTTTGCAGAGTACGGCTTGTCAGGTATACGTATAGATTCTTCATAGAAATAACTACCCTGGTCAAGATTGTCAATATCAGGCATAACACCACCGCTATATACGTATTCTTCTCCAGTTTTTGCTACCTTGGTGTTCTCATCACACTCAAAAGCTTCATGACTTGTTATCGTATACAGAATTCTGTACTCCTCATTGCTGCAGAAAAGCTCCAACAGAAAACCAGAGTTATAAAAGCCGGGGGCTTTGGATGCTGTTATTGTCACACCTTCCTCAATGACAATAGGTTTGGGAGTTGGTTTTATATTAGAGGAAGTCGGAACAGGAGTAAAAGTTGGATTAAGGACACTTTCATCCATCTCCAATGACATGACACTAACAAACACAAAGCAGGCAATAAGAAGTATAACTGCCAATATCAAAAACATCTTTGCGTTTTTAACCATAATACTCATTCCTACAACTTTTCCAGATTTATTTAAATGGTACTACACGAATCATAAAAAAGAATGAACACTTTATAAACATAACATAAAAAAAGGAGCATTTTTTTATTCGCTCCTTTTATCCTTTATAATTCTTGTTTTCTTTCCTGCTGCCGATTCCGCTAGTTTCTCAAACTCCATCACAAATTCAAATGGCTTTTCTTCGCCGTTAAGCGGTATCACTATGGGGTTGTTGAATTTTTGTTCCTTATCCATTTTGACCTCCAAATCATAATGGTAGTATTGTAAGTCAAAATGCATAAAGTATACTACAAATCTAATACCATTTCCTTCATAACCTTCTTATTCTCAAAACGCAGCCTGTTCAACACGTTTGCAACATCAGCATCATCTGTCATTACATATATCTTCCCTGACTCATGTATAATGCTTGCAGCCAAAGCAGAGAGTGCTTCAAATACATATTTGGCAGGATCTTTGATTCTAAAATCCTTGCAGCCGCCAACACTCACGTTGTACCTGCACGAACCAATCCTTTCATCTTCTATATAAAAGAAAACATCAAACATTTGCAAATCACCTTTTTTAACGCAATACACATCCTTTGCTCTTTCAAACACATTAGCAGAAAATGAATACCTGAATTTTGTCTGCAATTCCTTAAAACCCATTTTTATATAAAGCTCATAAGCAGGTATGTTGACAGCATCAACTGTCAGCATGCAGGATGAATACATGCAATTTTCAGCATGTTCAATTGTTCTCTCCATCATGGCTTTCCCTACACCTTGCCTGCGATATTCATCAAGAACAGCAATTCTGTGGATGTATAAAGAATCTCCATGCATTTTCGTATAACAATATCCAACTGCCTTGTGCTTGTTCCTTGCCACAAGATAGAAGTGGTTTTGTATGTCCTTGAACTGTTCAAACCGGTAAGGATCCTTTGGAAAACAAGTCTCCTCTATGGTTAAAAACTCTGCATAGGTAAACTCCTCATCATTTTCAATAATTCTGAAATTCATAAAACACCTTTTTATTTATTTTTCTGATACGCAATCCTGGGAGACCCATCTTCAAGCCAAATTGTTCCACACTTCAAAAAGCCATACTTTTCAAGCAAATGCTGCATGATTTTATTGTCCTCGTGCGTGTCTATTTTTAAATTTGAATGTATGTCAAAGCAGTAGCCAACAATATACTCAAGCATGCCCTTATGTTTCCTCCTGCTTGCAATTCTATGAAGAAAGCCATATTCTTTATCATCAAGCCAGGCACCTTCAATGATTTCATAAGTTGGCTCTATCCCGATGGAAAAATAGAAAACAGACTCTATTTCCCCATCAATATCACACACATACAAATTACCTGATTCAATATCCTCCACCACAAGCTCTTTTGGTGGATACCCATTCTTCCACTGATGAGGGTTACCTTTCTCAGCCATGTATTGTCTTGCCCTTTCATATATCTCAAGTATATCATCCAAATCTTCAATTACAGCCTTCCTGATTTCCATACTGACTCCTTTTTTCACACTATACTATCACTTAGAAGTAGTTTGTACAAGATATTTTTACTATGTGACAAAATGAAGTATAAAATGGGAAAACGGGGGATTCCCGGATATTGAACTACTGGATGGGAGATTTCTTACTGGTTTTCAGTTAAAAGAATAGTGGTCATAACTAATCGTCATGACCACTTGATTTGGTTGCGGAGGAAGGATTTGAACCTACGACCTTCGGGTTATGAGCCCGACGAGCTACCAGCTGCTCCACTCCGCGTCAATTATTCTTTTGTCTTTCAACAGTTATAATTATAGCACAATCCACGAAAAAAACAACAACGAATCAGTAAACAAAATGTTAACACAAACACGCTTATCTCATAATGGAAAACCTCACCACAAACAGCGGGTTGAACTTGCTGAAGGATATGTTCAAAACATACCTGTCATTGAAAATTCTGTAGGCACAAAGCTCTGAATCAAATCTTTCCTGCAGCATCTGAGGCAAGATGAAGACAAAGTTCTTTGCATCATTCACATAAAGATCAATCTCAAAGAAGGATATGTCTTTCAAGCTGCCCTCTTCTCTCCTGTTCCTTATATCATATGTCCTTACTTCATCAAGTGTGTCTAAGTAATCTATCAGTATTTGGGTAACTGTAATCACTTCCGCTTTTGCAAACTTCTCAATTGCTAGCTCGCGGTTGACAGAAAGATTTTCAGGCAAATTTCTAAACAGTGCATAGGATGAATCAGCGCAGGTGTTCAGCTTTGCATAATATACCCTTCCCTTTATATTCTCCTCATACAACTCAAAATCCCATACAGGTATGAGTATAAAATCATCAACACCACATTCATCCGAAACAAGTCTGCAGGCTGCTTCATAAGCATCCTCTTCATCTTTGATAAAGGATTCAGGGCACTTCCAAGTTCCGTTATCCGAACAGAGTGCCCACTTGCCATTGAACCTTGGCAGAACCAGTACCATATCCAAATTCTTAAATGTATTTATTGGAAATTCTTTTATCATGCTCTATCAAACCCAGTAAGTTATTTTACCCTGTAGGATTTGGCAAAGAAAGCTATGCCATATCCTAAAAATGCATTTACATAATAAAGTAGAGCCCAAAAAATCGCAGCCGGTCTGGGCTCAACAAACATTAGGAATGCAAAGAATCCTGTGATTAAACTCGCAATTGAGTTTATTGCCATCTTCCCTGTAAGCAGGTAAGAAAAGAATCCTGAAACGAAACACGAAAGAGGAATAAATATGTGACTTTGCATAATATTTTGTACAGTTGAAGACTCGAACAATACTAGATTAAGAGAACGGAATATGGCTTGAAAAAACACATTAATAGCTAGTACAAACAGAAAGCAACCAATTTTCGAGTATGTGCACTTGCTCGTGTTTGCATTATTGTCTAAACCCATATTTATCTCCAGTCACGTCTGATTAGAAATATGAAATTTCTTCTTCGTACTCTTCCTCTTCACCGACGTCGTCGTAGATGTCCACGTTGTATGGAGCTACTATGTACACATGTTCAGAAATTCTCTGAGCGTTGCCATCTATAGCGTAGCAGCATCCGTAAATAAAGTCGAGAATTCTCATTTTGTCCTCTTTTCTTTTCAGATGCTCAAAGTTAATTACAACAGTGGTTCGCTCTCTCAACTTAGCGCAAATCTCAGTGCAGTCCTTATACTCAGAAGGTCTTGATAAAACAACACTCAGATTATTGTCCGACTGTTTAATACCTAGTATCCTACTGGATTCCTGCTTGTCTTTTACTCTTTCACTGCTTTTGCTTTGACCCTCAAAAAAACTGGACGCCTGTGTTGACGTTTTTCTTGATGGTGTTGGGTTGTTGTAAACCATACTGGAAATCCTGGTGCTTCTTGCACTGTCATCACCGGAAGCCATTCTTGTTTCTTCCATGGACTCATCTTCGTAGTAATCCTCAGCATAGGTTTCCTCTTCATACTCGTCGTAATCTTCAACCAGTGTGTTGAAACCCAAGAAATTTTTGACTGTTTCAGTCAGCTTTGCCATAATGCATGCCTCCCTTGTCTTTTGTTGATAGTAAAAATCTTCTGTAAAAATCAATTAAAAATGCTTGAACCAACTCTTATCATATTGGCTCCTTCTTCTATGGCAATTTCAAAATCATTACTCATTCCCATAGAAAGGTAGTCCATATTGATATTATGCATACTGTTTTTGGAAATGTCAACATATATTTCATGAGTCCTTGAAAATATTTTTCTAAGTTCCTTTTCAGGACATTCACATGGAGCCATGGTCATAAGTCCTTTTATCCTTACATACTCCATCTTTGAAACCTCTTCCAGGAACTCATATATCATTTCTGGATCCATGCCATATTTCTGCTCCTCACCAGATACATTCAACTGGAGCAGGCAATCAACAGGTTTGCCAATTTTCCTTGCCTGGATATCAATTTCTTTTGCAAGCCTGATACTGTCAACAGAATGTATCAGTTTGACCTTGTCAACTATATATTTGACCTTGTTTCTTTGCAGGTGCCCTATAAAATGCCAGTTTAGGTTGTAATCTGCAAGGTTCTCATACTTCTTCAAAAAGTCTTGTGCCCTGTTTTCTCCAAAATCAATCATCCCTGCATTATATGCCCTTATAACCTCATCCACGCCAACAGTCTTGCATACAGCAACAACTTGAATATCTTCAGGTTTCCTACCTGATTTAGCAGCACTTTTTGCAACCCTTTCCCTTAATTCATCTATATTCCTCTCTATATTCATCTTTACTTGACAACCTCTCCTTCCTTCACTTTTTCATGATTAACAACAAATATGTCATTGTATTTGACGCCTTGCGTGGCATCGTCATCAAATTTTGTCTTAGATGAAATAATTGCATACTCATCATTCCTAGCCAATACATTCACATACACGTATTCAACAAAGTTTGCACGCACAAGCGCAATTCTTGCTGTTACCTTTGCTTCGTCCCAGTCACTCAGACATCTTAAGGGTACTTTCATACCTTCCTGATGTTGCAGAATCACATCAACCTCGACACTTCTTTTAGAAACGCAGCTTGCAAGAGCTGAGCTGGTTTCAAGTATTGCAACATCTTCATTAACCGAAACAATTTTTGCATTAGTTTCGTATTTTCTGTCCCTTGCCTTTACGGTAACTGTTTCTCCTTCTTCAAAACCATCAAGTTTGTCAGTATCTATTGCAATATAGTAGCTTACTCCTGGAGTTATTCTTGCCACCACTTCGCCATATGAAACATTTTTGTTGGCTGTATTCGAAATCTTTGTATCAAGTATCGCAAGTTCACTCTGGCAAACACCCTTTATATCCATAGTATCAAATAGCCCAATAGCCTCATCCACATGGAACGAAACTACACCAGCATTGGCGGTAGTTATCTTATGCATTTTTCCATTCAGCAAGTTTTGCAGCTCAACTCTCTTTTGTTGCAGGCTTTGGATATATGCATCCTTTGATTCAGCATTCATGGTAAGTTCATTGCGCATCTCAAACAATGAATCAAGTTCTCTTTTCAGATTCAGAAAACTATACATATTCCCCTTCATCGAGCAAATCGCAATCTCGTTTCTTATCCTTTCAATTTCCTCATCTATAACCGAAACATCCTCACTAATTAACGCTTCCGATTCTCCCTTTGAGTTTTGGGCGGTACTTATTCTTTGTTCAATCTTTCTAAGCTCATTCAAATACTCTTCCATGCCCTCGGATACAATATAAGCTATGACTTGTCCAACCCCAACCTTCTCCCCCTCGCTGACAACAGGAACAAGTCTACCTGAGTGGGATGCAGTTATCTTTATTTCCTCCCTTAGGAAATATGCAATACCGGACACCTTCTTTTCAATGACGCCGTGTTTCACATAGTTTGTCCTTATACGGTTGTCCAGTTTGCCTTGGGTGATGTTTACGACCAATACCAGAAGGATAACTGCTGTAAAAATCATGGTTACAGCAAATCCTGCCAGCTTGTTCTTCCTTCTCTTCCTGATGTATCTTTTCCTTTTCTGACTTCTCTCTACCTCATCAGGTTTTTTATGTACTCTGGCAGGTGCAGGCTCGCTAAACAAAGCAGTCTTGCTGACCGCTATTTCCAGCTCGTCGTTTGCTTCATGTATAACATTTTTGCTCTTTTTCTTCCTGTCGTCTTGGCTTTTGTATAAAGGCATCTGAAACACCCATTTTCTTTTGTAATCTCATTTTATACGTATAATTTCAGGATGTCAATTCATTACATTCTTTGCTGCAAGCAGAGCTGCAAGCTTTACATGCTCGTACATAAGACCACCCTGCATATATGCTATATATGGTTCTTTTATTGGCCCGTCGGCGCTAAGCTCAATGGAGGAACCTTGTACAAACGCACCAGCAGCCATAATAACCTGATGGGTATATCCAGGCATGTCTCCGGGTATGGGAGTTACATACGAATCCACCGGCGCCGCCTTCTGTATTGCCTCGCAGTATTTTATAAGTTTATCTGGATCATTGAACTTGATTGCCTGCACAATGTCACTCCTGTCAGCTTGCCAGGATGGCGATGTGTCATAGCCAAGTCTTTCAAACAAAGCAGCCATGAATACCGCTCCTTTAAGACATTCCGATACCACATGAGGCGCAAGAAAGAAACCCTGTATAATATGCCTTATGGCGCCTATGGATGCTCCAACACGTTTTCCAAGTCCTGGTGCTGTAAGCCTGTTGGCACACAGCTTAACAATACTCTCCTTGCCTGCTACATATCCACCGCCATTCAAGGCAAGTCCTCCACCTGGATTTTTAATAAGGGAGCCGGCAATAATATCAGCACCTACTTCACTGGGTTCCTTGCAGCATACAAACTCCCCGTAACAGTTGTCCACCATGCATATGGTGTTCTTGTTCTTTGACTTCACCGTCTTGATGATATCCCTTATGCTTTCAATAGAAAGAGCCTTTCTGTAGCTGTACCCTCTTGAACGCTGTATCAGT
>DUPL01000040.1 GCA_012838385.1 Clostridiaceae bacterium | reverse complement strand
GTGGATAATATTATTTATAATGTTACTACATCTATTGGCAAGTACATCGAAGACGAGGCGAAGTTTACGGAAATCAAGATTGCAGTAGGCAATCTGATAGAGAAGACAATAAAAGATGGAGTAATTAAACCGTAAAAAAAGCGGGGCAGACTAATTAGTCTGTCCCACTTTCATTTCTAGAAAACTATATTCTGCATTTAATCATGGACTGGGTCCTGTGGGATTCAAAAATGGCATCTATAACCTTCATTACCCTTAACGACTGCTCAGGTTTTACAATCAAATCTGCTTTTCCATTAATGTGGTCGATTACGTTTCTGTAATAATCGGACCAGTCGGTTGTTACTTCAGGCAATGGAAGTTCTTCTGTGGTTTCCCTTGGGCGTGGAGCCATTGTTCTTGTAGGACCTGCTTCTGTATATACAATTACATCGGACCAGGCAAGTTCGCTTTCGTCCTTCAACTTAATAATTGTACCATTACAGCTCCAGTCGTGAATGATGGCGGTTCCATCCTCGCAGGACATGTGCCATCTGGCCTGGGGGATGAAGCAGTTGGTTGCAACTTCTATCATTGCAGAAAGTCCATTTTCAAATTTGAACAGTGCTTTAAAGTTGTCGTCAACTTCTTTTGAGAAGATTGAGAACAAGTGGCCGTAAATTTCAACAACAGGGGAGTCGGTAAGGTAAAGAATCTGATCAATGAGGTGGACACCCCAGTCGAATACCATGCCGCCGCCGTTTTCTTTAGCACCTCTCCAGCCGTTAAGAACCCTTTTGGACCCAAGAACCCTGCTTTCAATCATATAGGGTTTTCCAATCGTGTTGCTCTCAACTATGTTCTTTATCATGACAAAGTCGCGGTCCCAGCGTCTGTTCTGATGTACTGTGAACACTTTGTTGCATTTTTTTGCAACCTCGATGATTTCCTCCAGTTCATCGGCGTTCATGGTAACGGGTTTTTCGCATATTACATGCTTTCCACTCTCGAGGCACCTGATTGCCTGTTTTTTGTGGAAGTTGTTTGGCGTTGCGATGGTGACAATGTCTATAGAGTCATCGCTTACAAGTTCATCAAAAGTATTGTATGTGCGCAAACCCTGTTTTTTGGCTTCTTCCTGTCTTTCTTCCCTTATATCATATGCGCCTACAACCTCTATTTCCGGAATGCGGGCTCTAATGTTTTCATGATGCCATGCGCCCATTCCTCCATATCCAACAATAGCAAGTTTCATTAAATCCCTCCAAAATTTATTATAATTATTTGAAACTACATGGTATTTTACACATTAAACCTAAACAGTGTTACATCGCCATCTTGCATAATATACTCTTTTCCTTCGGATTTGACAAGTCCTTTTTCTTTGGCAGCAGTCATACCTCCAACAGCTACCAGTTCTTCAAAGGGAATGACCTCTGCTCTAATAAAGCCTCTTTCTATGTCGCTGTGGATTTTTCCAGCAGCTTTTTGAGCTTTTGTTCCTTTTTTTATGGTCCATGCCCTGACTTCCTTCGGCCCTGCTGTAAGGAAACTTATGAGGCCAAGAAGTCTGTAACTTGAAGTTATGAGTTGGTCGAGGCCGGATTCTTCAATACCCAGTTCTTTAAGGAATTCTTCCTTTTCTTCCTTGGAAAGAGCTGAAATTTCTTCTTCCAGCTTGCTGCATACAACAATCAGTTCAGCATTTTCATCATCGGCGATTTTCTTTAATTCTCTAACATGGTTGTTGTTCTCCGGGTCCATTATGTCATCTTCAGATATATTTGCCATGTAGATAACGGGCTTGTCCGAGAGTAGATAAATGGTGGATATTATTTCTTCTTCTTCCTCCGTCCTTGGAAATGTTCTTGCGCTTTTACCGCTTTCAAGGTGTTCCTTAAGTCTGTTTAACAGCTCAAGTTCTTTAAGTAGTGCCTTGTCTCCACTTTTTGACATCTTTTGGGTTTTGTCAATTCTTCTTTCAAGCATTTCAATATCTGAAAAAATAAGTTCAAAATTTATTGTTTCCGTATCGGTTTTAGGGTTTGCCGAACCGTCAACTCTGATAATATTCTCATCGTCAAAGCATCTTACTACATGGATAATCGCATCCACTTCCCTTATGTTGGAAAGAAACTTGTTGCCAAGTCCTTCTCCTTTGCTGGCGCCTTTCACAAGTCCTGCAATATCAACGAATTCAATATGTGCCGGTGTTAGTTTTTCTGAGTTGAACATTTTTTGAAGTACATCCAATCTGGGGTCGGGAACAGCAACGACACCCACATTTGGATCTATGGTGCAAAAGGGATAGTTGGCACTTTCTGCTCCTTGTCCTGTTATTGCATTAAAAAGTGTGCTTTTTCCTACGTTGGGCAAACCTATAATTCCTAATTTCATGGTAAAATTCCTTCTTTCATGGTATAATGTTGTATAGTATTATTTAATTAATATAGTATAATATGTTAATACTATATTTT